>DAOWOF010000108.1 GCA_030642205.1 Desulfobacteraceae bacterium
AAATCAGTCCAACTTTCCCTACTGGTAATTATTTTTAGCACAAATATTAGGTGTTTATTTATAATATAATTTTTATTAGAATGTTGTACGACTGAAAATATGCTTTATAGTGCATCAATTGGAATTGTTTAGGCATTACAAATAATTTTTAAACAGGCTCTTAGTAAAAAGACGAGGAACGTCTTTTTACTAGGTTATCAAGAATAAACGATTTTTTAGTAACTCATTTTTTATGGAGGTCAAAGCACATTGCATCCTTTTTATAAAAATCTTGCCCTGTGGCTGGTGATCAGCCTGATGATGGTAATGCTGTTTCAGATTTTTAAGCAGCCGAACCGGAGTAGTCTATCAATTAGCTATAGTGATTTTCTTAATATGGTAGAAAATGGAAACATCTCTGAAGTCACTATCCAGGGAGATGATATCTTTGGCAAGTCTATTAGGGGGCCCTTCAAGACCTTCGCGCCAAAAGACCCTGAACTTATCAAATTACTAAGAAATAAAGCCATACAAATATCTGTTCAACCTGAAGATGATTCAACCTGGATGCATGTTTTTCTTTCTTGGGTTCCCATGCTGCTCCTTATTGGAGTCTGGATCTTTTTTATGCGGCAGATGCAGGCAGGAGGAGGCAAGGCACTATCTTTTGGTAAAAGCCGTGCCCGGTTAATGACTGACGGCCAGGAAAAAGTTACTTTTAAGGATGTCGCTGGAATTGAAGAGGCCAAAGAGGAACTGGAGGAAATCGTTTCATTCCTTAGAGACCCAAAAAAATATACCCGTCTTGGAGGCCGAATTCCTAAAGGAGTCCTTCTGGTTGGATCACCAGGAACCGGAAAAACTCTTCTGGCCAGAGCAATAGCAGGCGAGGCTGATGTGCCTTTTTTTAGCATAAGCGGCTCTGACTTTGTTGAAATGTTTGTTGGCGTTGGTGCTTCTCGGGTCAGAGACCTTTTTATCCAAGGGAAAAAAAACGCTCCATGCATTATCTTTATTGATGAAATTGATGCCGTTGGCAGGCATCGTGGCGCTGGCCTGGGAGGCGGCCATGATGAACGGGAACAAACTTTAAACCAGCTGCTGGTAGAGATGGATGGCTTTGAATCCAATGAAGGAGTAATTCTTATATCTGCCACCAACAGACCTGATGTCCTTGATCCAGCGCTTTTGCGGCCAGGACGCTTTGACCGCCAGGTAATAGTGCCAATTCCTGACCTTAGAGGCCGTGAAGGCATCCTGCAAGTACATTTCAAGGGCAAAATTTTAGGCGATGACGTGGTGGCTTCCGTCCTGGCCCGCGGCACGCCTGGCTTTACAGGAGCAGATCTTGAAAACATGGTCAATGAGGCGGCTCTCATGGCGGCCAGACGAGACAAGGATCGTGTGGAAATGGTTGAT
Source organism: Desulfobacteraceae bacterium (assembly GCA_030642205.1). Classification (GTDB taxonomy): domain Bacteria; phylum Desulfobacterota; class DSM-4660; order Desulfatiglandales; family Desulfatiglandaceae; genus DAOWOF01. The sequence continues at coordinate 1,399 of DAOWOF010000108.1, forward strand.
TTTGAAGATGCTAAGGATAAAGTCCTTATGGGCGCTGAACGAAGAAGCTTGATTCTTAGTGATAAGGAAAAAAAGATTACGGCTTACCATGAATCAGGACATACCCTGGTAGCAAGGATGCTTCCTGATACGGATCCAATCCATAAGGTGACAATCGTTCCCAGGGGACGGTCTTTGGGTATAACCCAACAACTTCCCATTGATGAAAAACATACCTACCCCAAGGACTATCTCTTAAATAATATCACGATCTTTATGGGTGGTCGAGCGGCAGAGGAAATTTTTCTCGGTCAACAGACCACCGGTGCTGGCAATGATATTGAACGGGCTACTGAGCTCGCGCATAAAATGGTATGTGAATATGGAATGAGTGATAAATTCGGGCCTCTTTCCTTTGGAAAAAACGATGAGCAGATATTCCTTGGCAGAGAAATTGCCCAGCATCGGGATTACAGTGAAGAGACAGCCCGAATAATTGATGCTGAAGTTAAAAAAATTATTACTGATTCATATCAAGAGGCCCTGCATATCATAAAAGAAAATATGGAAATTATGGAGAACATGGCAATGGCCTTAATGGAAAAGGAAACACTGAACGCCAAAGATATTGATGATATTATAGCAGGAAAAGATGTACTAGGGGCTTCCCCGGATAAAGAAAAATGAGTTTGCAATTAAGTTGGGCAAATTTCAGGATAGATATGAGTCAAAGGACTCATATTATGGGGATTCTTAATATAACGCCTGATTCTTTTTCAGACGGGGGCAGGTATATGGCTTTAGAAAAAGCGGTGGAATATGCCCTGGAAATGGTTGAGGATGGAGCAGATATAATAGATGTAGGAGGAGAATCAACAAGGCCTTATGCCCAAAAAATTTCTGCGATGGAAGAAATGGATAGAGTCTTGCCTGTTATTGAAGCTCTCAAAAAAGAGATCCAAATTCCCATCAGTATTGATACCTGCAAAGCCGATGTCGCGAGCAAAGCCTTACAGGCTGGTGCTTCCATTATTAATGATATATCTGCCTTGAACTTTGATACCAATATGGCCTCTTTAGCTGCTGAATCAGAAGTCCCTGTAATTCTGATGCATATGCAGGGGACCCCTCAAGACATGCAGGTTAACCCAATCTATCAAGATCTTATTATTGATATTTTGAATTTTTTCAATAAAGCCCTTAAAAAAGCAAAGGCATCCGGAATCAGGGAAGAACTTATTATTGTGGATCCTGGAATAGGATTCGGCAAGTCCTTTGATGATAATCTGAAAATAATTAATCAACTAAAAAGCTTTGCCTCTCTTAATAGGCCTGTTTTAATCGGCCCATCAGACAAGGCCTTTATAGGAAAGATTTTAAATAAGGAACCCGGAGACAGAACAACAGGCACAATGGCTGTTATTGCAGCGGGGATTATGAATGGAGCGCATATCGTCCGAGTCCATAATGTAAAAAAAGCCGTTGAGACTGCCAGGATCATTGATGCCATAAAGCACGAAACTTTATAGATTAAATTATAGCTTCTCCATAACCACCATGCTATTTTGTTATACCTGCCAAGGCATTGATTCGGGTAAGGAAAAAAGATGTTTCTATGTATTGATATCGGTAATACAAACACAGTCCTGGGTGTGACAAGACAAAACAAGATTTGCCAGCAATGGCGGATCAGAAGTGAAAAAAAGCTTACCACTGATGAACTTAGAGGTATAGTATCAGGCCTTTTTCAGATGGAAGGAATGAGCGCTGAGGCAATAAAGATAATAATAATATCCTCTGTGGTTCCAGCCCTAACCAGAATCTTTAAAGACCTCGCACTAAACTATTTTCACATTACGCCGCTGATTGTCGGGCATAAACTGGATATCGGGATGCCTGTTCAATATGATAATCCCAGGGAAATAGGGGCTGATCGTATCGTAAATGCCGTTAGCGCTTATACAAAATATTTGAAAGCGCTTGTGGTCATTGATTTCGGGACTGCGACTACTTTTGATTATATCTCTGGGGAAGGGGAATATCAAGGAGGAGCTATTGCGCCCGGGATGATGATTGCTTTAGATGCCCTCTTTCAGAATACATCCAAATTACCTCGAATTGAAGACCTGGTACGACCTGAAAAAATTATTGCCAAAAATACCATTGATAGCATTAATAGCGGCATAATTTATGGCTATGCCGGTTTAGTGGATGGAATTGTCAGAAGGATCAAACAGGAAGCTGGGGGGAACCCTTTGGTTATTGCCACTGGCGGGTTAGCCCCACTTATTTGCGATGTTTGTCAGACGATAGATCGAATAGATAAAGATTTGACCATTGAAGGTCTGATGATAATTGCCGGATCTTCACTTGCAAAAGCATCAAAATAGCACAGCTCCGACATAGGGAGAAAGGGTAAGTTTCTCAAAGGCTTTATAATGTATATAAAGGTAAATTTTTGATCATATTGACTGCATTTCTAATGGTTGAAATAACCGGTATGCCCGCGTCCATAAATCTTTTCTGTTCAGGCATTAAAATTTTTACAGATTCATGCAGCCCAACAGTATGCATTATTACAACCACTGGTTTTTTAATTTCAGTCAAAGCTTCCAAAATTCTTTGATTATTATGCCTAACTTGTTGCCTGCCATGGAAAAACAGATTACTTTCAAATTCAAATTGAATTATAAACAAGCCAATTTCTGACCAGGCCCCAATAAGCCTGATAGCTTCACAAAACAAATCAGCTTCTGCCCATAATGGAAGATCAAAAGGATTTTTAATGCCGGTTCCTATACTTGGAATAATATTGCGTAACTCGGTTTGCAATACTTCAGGAACAGGAGGAAGATGAAGGCCGGATTGCTCGCAAAGGTCACTGGATAGAACACCTGGACCGCCTCCACTGCCAATAATTGCTATATTCCTGTTTTTTACAGAATTTATATATAATAATCCAAGCGCTGTATCCACCATTTCTTCAAAATTTGCAACACTGATAGCGCCCGCCTGTTTAATAGAAGCATCCCAAATACGACTTTCTACTGCCAAAGAGCCTGTATGGGAAAAAATAGCCCTGGAACCTGCCTTTGTTCGCCCACCTTTAAGAATCACTACGGGTTTAATTTTTGCTGCCTTTTTAATGGCTTGAAGAAATCCGGGGCCATCTTTTATGCCTTCAATATATCCGGCAATAATTTTGCTTTCATGATCAGTGGCAAAATAATTCAAAAAATCAACCTCATTAAGGTCATATCCATTACCATAACTAACTAATTTACTAAGCGAATTGCCTTTTAGGCGCATCTGATTAACCATCTCTACTGAATGCCAGCCACTTTGAGAGAAAAATGCAGCCTTGCCTTGAAATCGAGGGAAATCAGTTCTCCAGCACAAACCGTCGCCGGGTGAAAAAATACCCATGCAGTTCGGCCCCAGGATACGGGTTTGAGATAGACCGATAAGTTCTATGAGGCCGGCCTCAAGTTTTTTGCCTTGTTCTGCGCCTGTTTCACCAAACCCGGCAGAAAAAAGGTGAACAAATTTGATTCTTTTTTTAATGCAATCCTGAATCGTTTGGTGAGTGTGCCGCGCCGGGATACACAAGATGGCCAAATCAATATCTGATGGAACATCATCAAGAGAAGAGTAGACCTTTAGTCCGTTGTACATCTTCATTTTATTGCTTATGGGATATATTTCACCGCTATAACCCAATTCACTCATGGCATTAATCCACGCATTTCCTCCAAATTTAGCAGGGTCGTCTGGTATGCCGATCACAGCGATTGTTCGAGGATGAAATAGTCTCTCCAGATCATATTGTTTTTTTTCTTTCTTTCCTGGATCAAACATTATTCTTTTTATCCTCCTGTTTAGATCTCTGATATTGCCCTGTATACCAGTCAATCTGACGGCAAAGGCCTCTGATGATTCGCACCTCTTTAGCCCTGAGAGGTAATCTTGACAGGAAACGTCTTATGTTGTTCATCCAGTGTTCAGGGTTTTGTATGTCAATAAAACCAATCTTGGTACAAAGTTCCTTTAGGTGCCCATACATTCCTTCAAGTTCAAATTTATTTGCCAGACGGGGTATTGATTTCAGTTCTATATCAGTTGAAGCAAGAGAGAGTTCATAGCAGAGGATTAATACTGCATGGGCCAGGTTAAGAGATGAGAATTTTATGGTAGGGATGCTCACTATTGTATGGCAGTAGCGAAGCTCTTCATTTGATAGACCACAATCTTCCCGGCCGAAGAGAAGCGCTACCTTGTTATTTTCAGAGATTGAGATAAGCTGTCTCGCGAGCTGCCTGGGACGAGTCTGGGCTGGCCTATTCGCTCCAATCCTGGCGGTTGAACCGACAACATATTGAAAATTGCCTATGGCTTCTTCCAGATCATCATAGATTTGAAGCTCCCTGATTATGTTTAAGGAAGCAGATGTGGCTGTTTTGTGAATCCTGTTCAGGTCATAGTTTTTTGGATTAACAAGGATAAGCTGGCTAAGGCCCATATTATTCATAGCCCTGGCTGATGCTCCGATATTTTCCGGGATCTGGGTATGAGAAAGGATAATAGCTATATTATTAAGTTTTATGCGAGATATCATCATTTAAGATCTTTATTATTTCAGCCATGAGACTCTCATCATCAAAGCTGAAGGAAACAGTCCCATGGTTAATTTCAAAAGAAATAAGCAAACATCCATGTTCATCAGCCACCAATTCGAGTAGTTCCCTGAATTCCATGACCTCTGGATAATTCAAGGTATTTACTTCTTTTGAAAACATATCAACTTCTATCAATCCATATGATTCCATATATTTTACCCGGTTAAAAAGATTATTCAGGCACGATTTAAATAAAAGATCAGAGTTTATAACAAAATAAAAAGATTAGAGTTCCAATACCTAAAATCATGGCTCCTGCCAGGAATGCGACTCCAAAGGAAAAAAAATCTATACACAGGCCTGCCAGCAGTGGCCCTGCCAGCATCCCTATACTATGACCCTGGGATAGCAATCCCATTAATGAACCCATCGCCCTTGTTTTATGGCCTTGAATAACCCCAAGGGCCATTATAGCAGGGATTGCAATGCCCCCGGCTATACCAAGAAGTCCATTAGCGAACAAAAGTTCCCTGAATGAATTTGCCTTGTATAAATACATCATTGCTATAATGGCCAGAATCCCTCCTGTCGCCACAAGTATTTTTTTATTGAAACGATCTGCCAGATAACCCATAGGGACCTGAAGGATACCAGATACCAGCACATTTATCATAACAATAATACCTATGGCTGAAGCAGAAAGGCCTAATTTAGAGCCTGCCATAAGAGGAATAAATGTCCATGTAATACCTATACAGATTGTGTAACAGGCCCTGTAGATAAATAGGGAAAATATTTCCCGATTTCGGAGCATCTGTAAATAGCTGGATGAATCCCTGATAGCCTTTTTTTCCTGTTTGGTTGAAGGAATTTCCTTTGGCAATAAAAACTGACATAAAAAAAAAGCTATTAGGGAAAGAATTCCCATTATTAAAAAAGCAACATAGATATTATAGTGGTCATTTATTATCCCTCCCAGAATAGGACCAACGCTTAATCCCCCATATAGCGAAATATTGAATATACCCATGACCTTGCCTTCTTGCCTGGGCGGTGTTAATTCGCCCACATAGGCCTGGGCTACAGGCAAAATCATGGCCGAGGCAAAACCATGCCCCAGCCGCAAGAGAGTAATACTTTGAATATCTCTTAAAAAAACATATAAAACAGAAAAAATAAAATAGCAAATAAGGCCACTAGTCAAAAAAGGTTTTTTTCCCTTAAGGTCAGAGAGTTTACCAAAATAAGGAACAAACAAAGTCCTTGTTAAAGAAAAGGCCGCAAATATAAGACCGACCTGAAAGGCAGAAGCTCCTAATTCATGGGCATAAAGAGGCAACAAAGGCGCTACTATACCTGCACCCATGGTCGTAACAAAAATTGCGATAAAAAGAATAATGAATATTTTTAAATTAGTCGACATCTTTTTACAAACGTTTTTACCTTTTTAAGGTAAAATTTATTTTTCCTGTTGTCTCCCCCAGTTTTTTGAGGGAAAACCTGTATATTTAAAGAAAAGCAGGTGGCTCTTTCTCAAAAAGATGAAACGAGTTCGTGGTAAA
>DAOWOF010000070.1 GCA_030642205.1 Desulfobacteraceae bacterium
CATGTTTATATTTAACGGGTTCTTTCTTTACGACCTCTTAGATGAGTTTTTTATGGTTTAATCAGATTAGTGTTGCGGTGGATATTCGTTTCTAAGTAACTGCGATGAAAGTTACTTCTATAATAAACGCCGGGATCTTTTACCCCGGTTACATTGCTGAATAGTTACAAAGTAAATTAAGTTGACATTAAAATCCGTAATAGTTGGAGACTCATTATAATGAAGATTTTAATAAGCGATCCTCTTTCCCAAATAGGTATTGAACGCCTGCAACAAACACCCAATTTTGAAGTTGATATTAATACAGGACTTTCGCAAGAGGAACTCCATAAGATAATTGGTAAATATGACGCTCTTATAATTAGAAGTGCTACGAATGTCACCCGGGAAATAATCGAAGAGGCTCATAACCTGAAAGTTATAGGCCGCGCCGGAATAGGACTGGACAATGTTGATATCCCTGCTGCCAGCCAACAAGGCATAGTGGTCATGAACACACCTGATGGAAACACTATCACTGCCGCAGAACATACTATCGCAATGATTCTTTCACTTACCCGAAATATTCCACAGGGCACTGCCTCTCTCAAAGAAGAAAAATGGGAAAAGAAAAAATTAAAGGGAAGAGAGCTATTTAATAAGACCCTTGGCATTATAGGCGCCGGTCACATAGGCCGGATAGTGGCTGACAGGGCAAAAGGCCTCAAGATGAAAGTTATTGTTCATGATCCCTACATTACACCTAAAAGCATTAAAAAACTTGATCTTGAGCCTGTATCATTTGAAGAGCTTTTAAAACGATCCGATTATATCACAGTTCATACTCCTAAAACCGATGACACAGCAAATTTAATAAACAAATCTTCAATATCAAAAATGAAAAAGGGGGCCATGATAATCAACTGCGCACGTGGTGGCATTGTTAATGAGGATGATATTTATGACGCTCTTAAAGATGGACATCTGGGAGGTGTTGCTCTGGATGTATTCGCTACAGAGCCGCCAGGAAAAATCAAGGCCATGGAATTCCCGAATTTTATCTGTACTCCACATCTGGGAGCGTCCACGAAAGAGGCCCAGGACAATGTTGCTATAGATGTAGCTGATCAGATTATTAATTATCTTAATAACGGCACGATAAAAAACGCAGTCAATGTCCCAAGTATTAGCTCTGAATTGATGAATACACTTTATCCCTATCTTACTCTTGTTGAAAAGCTCGGTGCATTGCAATCGCAATTGGCCGATACAGCCATCCTGAAAGCCCATATCCATTATGAGGGGAATATCTCGGAATTTGATGTTACTCCTTTGACAACAGCCATGCTAAAAGGTCTTTTGACTCCCATACTTAAAGATGATATTAATTTTGTTAATGCGCCTGTTATTGCTGCTGAAAGAGGTATTAAGGTCGTTGAATCCAAGAGCCATACCTCCGAAGATTTTGCCAGCATGATAAATCTGGAAGTACAAACACTAGATGGTACTAATATAGTTGCCGGAACTAATTTTGGAAATAATCGTCAGCGGATCATACGAATCAACAGTTTTTATCTTGAGGCTATTCCGGAGGGACATAATCTGCTTATCCATAACCTTAATCGTCCAAATGTAATTGGACAGATCGGGACAATCATGGGCGACTGTAACATTAATATCAGCCGAATGCAGGTAGGAGAAGAAAAAGCCAATGAGCAAAATGTAATTTTATTAACAACTGCTACAGTGGTAGATGATGAGATCCTTGATAAAGTTTGTAGTTTAAATCATGTTTTCTCGGCCAGAAGAATCGATTTTTAGGAGTTATCACATGTCTGGAGAAAAAAAAGATTTCGTATCAAATGACCATGATAGGCTTGATAAACAGGACGAAACAAAAGAGAAGTCAAAAACAAGCGCTCAAACAATACGATTTCCTGAGGTCAGTTTCAATTCATTTATTATCAGTCTTAGCTCTACAGCCTTGTTTCACCTGGGCGAGATAAGGGATCCCCAGACCGGTTTGACAAATCTTGACCTTCCTTTAGCAAAACAAGCAATCGATACTGTATCCATGTTAAAAGAAAAAACAGAGGGAAATTTAACAGAGGAGGAGCAAAAAATTATTGAAGGCGTTCTTACTGACATAAAATGGCGTTTTATAAAAGCTGCTAAATAATCAGGAGGTTATTGCTATGAATAAAATCATTCTGTCGACGCGCAAAGAATTTTACAAGGGCTTTTTCCCTTCAGGAAGGCTCCTTCTCTTATCCCTAATTACCACCTTTATTATGGGGCTTTTTATTTTTAACACTCGAATCGTGGATGCCCGTTCCACTGCGTTGCTAATGGGAGCTGATGGATCCTTTTCCGAATTGGTCAAAAAGGCAAAACCTTCAGTGGTTAATATTTATGCCATGAAAATCGTTAAGGAAAGGAGGATGGCCGCCCCTCGTCCCTTTGGAGGGCCAAGGAGTCCCAATGACCCGTTTAATGATTTTTTCGAGCGTTTTTTTAAAGATCAAATGCCCAGAGAGAATGTTCAAAAAAGTCTTGGCACAGGGTTTATTATAAGTAAGGATGGGCTAATTATAACAAATAATCATGTTGTTGAAAAAACAGAAGAAATAAAAGTCAAGCTAGCAGATGAAAAAGAATATAATGCTACAATTATTGGCAGGGATCCCAAAACTGATCTGGCACTTATTCAGATTAAACCTGAAAAATCATTGACACCGCTCCCTCTTGGAGACTCGGATAAACTGGAAGTTGGTGATTTAGTACTTGCAATAGGAAATCCTTTTGGTCTGGGAAATACTGTTACGGCCGGAATTGTTAGCGCTAAATACCGGAATATCGGCGCTGGGACCTATGACAATTTTATCCAAACCGATGCATCCATTAATCCCGGCAATAGTGGTGGTCCACTTTTGAATATTCGTGGTGAAGTAATCGGTATCAATTCAGCCATCTTTTCCCAGAATGGAGGCAGTATCGGCATTGGTTTTGCCATTCCTATTAATATGGCCAAAGATCTTCTGCCACAGCTAAAAAAAGGAAAAGTTATCAGGGGCTGGCTTGGTGTTCTTATTCAAATAATTACTCCGGAATTACAGGATAAGCTACATTTAAAGGATCGAAGGGGAGCCTTGATAGCTGATATCTCAATTGGCGGTCCAGCTGAAAAGGCGGGCCTTAAACGTGGAGACGTCATTATATCTTTTAATGGTAAGATTATTAAGGAAATGAAAGATTTACCCTATATTGTTGCAGCCACCCCAGTTGGGAAAAAGGTTAAGGTTGAGGTTATACGCAAGGGCAGTAAAGAAACATTGAAAATCATTGTCGGAGAATTGCAGAATCAGCAGGATCCTGGTTCGTCAACAGAAGCCAAGCCGTTCCTTGGATTGACTGTGGAAAAGATTACGCCTCAAATAGCGCGCAACCTGGGCATTTCCGGAACCGAAGGCCTTATTATTTCCCAAATAGAAAATAACTCTCCCGCAGCCGAAGCAGGTCTTAGAGTAAGAGACGTTATCCTTGAGATCGATCAGTCCCCTATAAGCAATCTTTCAGATTTCCAGCAAAAACTACGTTCTTATAATAATCAGGACTCCATTCTTTTCCTTGTAAAACGAGGGCCATCAACACTTTATCTCATCCTAAAGGTTAAAAAATGATGGCCTCGTAAAAAAATACAGGCAGGCAAGTCCAGGCCTGGGGAGGTGGTAGCATTTGAATCCACTTCAAATATATTAAGAAAGAGCAGCTCTCCCCCGCCGAGTAAAAAGTCTCGCTGACTTTTTACTCGGTCATCAAAAAATAAAAACCAGGACGTTTTATGAGATCAGGAATTGCCCAATTTATTTCCGGACAACTCCTTACAAGATATTTGGTCTTAGTTACCTTGCTAAAAAAATATAGCATAAAGGCTCCAGCCAAATTAAATATTGGATTGAAGATTACCGGCCAGAGGCCTGATGGCTACCATGAACTGATTTCAATTATGGTGCCAATAAGCCTTTTTGATTATCTTGATTTTAGATTAACTTCCAATAATATTAAGATAATATGTAATGGGGATTATTTAGTCCCTGCTGATGAACGAAATCTGGCTTACCGTGCCGCTCAGGACTTTTTTATCTTGGCAGGAATCAATAGCCAGGGCCTGACAATTCACCTTACTAAAAAAATTCCTGTAGAAGCTGGTTTGGGTGGAGGGAGCAGCGATGCTGCCGCGACACTGCTTGCCCTTAATAATATGTTTGATCATCCTCTGGCATTCAATGAATTGCATAATGCAGCTGTTCGATTGGGAGCAGATGTGGCCTTCTTCCTGGAAAGAAGCCCCTGTATTGCCAAAGGTATAGGCGATATATTGGAACCAATCAGAAATTGGCCAAGATATTGGTATGTTATAATAACACCAAAACTAAATATCTCCACATCCTGGGTATATCAAAGCCTCAATTTAAAGTTGACAATATGTAAGTTTGGCTTTATAATTGATCAATTAAAAAGAGGAAAAATAGACTTAAATGCTCTAATGGTAAATGACCTTGAACCAATGGTCGTTAGTCATTTTCCTTTAATCGGAGCTTTAAAAAAAGCCTTGTTAAAGGCAGGAGCTATAGGTGCCTTGATGTCAGGAAGCGGGTCAAGTGTTTTTGGCATCTTTACCTCACATGAGCAAGCCTATGAAGCGAAAGATGCCCTGTTGTCTCAGCAATTTGGCGTTGTTTTCGTTGTAGAATGCGTCCATCATTCCTGATGGTTAATATTTTAAGGCTTAGGATTCGCACAAAAATAAATTTGCAATGTTAAGTGTTGAGGCGCTTAACTGGCAAGACCTGGGCATAATGAATCCGGAATTGTATTTGTACCGTAAAGCCTTTGGAAAAGGTTAACCTCGTTTGTGTTCAAGGAAGACAATAATGTTAGCCATTTTGAATGCAACCCGTAGGCAGATCAGCTAAAATTGAACGAAGAGGACGTTTTACAAGGATTTCACCGTACATTAATATATAATAATACTTTATGGGGTGTCGTCAAGCGGTAAGACACGGGCTTTTGGAGCCCGCATGCGGAGGTTCGAATCCTCCCACCCCAGCCACTTCATTAAAAAAGTGGTGGGGTTGAGGCCTTTGAAAAAGCCTCAATTTTGTTTACGTTTAAGGAAGTCAAAAAATTTAACCCACTTTGAATACAATTCCATATTTCAGGGATGAAATTTTTTGAGCGAGTCCTAAGTCCTGATTTTCTCAAATTCTATGCCTTACGCAATCTTTTTTACAAGAATTTCATTCTTGACAGACTCGTAAAAAGTCCATCAACAGGCAGTGGATTATCCTCAGGGTAAAAAGGTGCAGAGCGACTTTTTACTCTGGATATCAAAAATGTCGTATAAATAATCAGCTCTCAAGTTAAAAAAATAGGATATCTAACTGTATGGAAATGAAGCTTTTTGGGGGAACGTCGAATCCTGGATTAACGGAAGAGGTATGTAAATATCTTGCTATTGAACCAGGCAAGATCCTTGCAAAGACTTTTAGCGATGGTGAGACTCAAGTTGAAATTCGCGAAAATGTCAGGGGACAAGATGTATTCATTCTGCAGTCTACCTGTATGCCGGTTAATGACAATATTATGCAACTGCTTATAATAATAGATGCTCTCAAGAGAGCATCTGCCAAATTGATTACAGCCGTTATTCCTTATTATGGCTATGGTCGTCAGGATCGCAAGGTTAAGCCAAGGGTTCCCATTAGTGCTAAATTAGTAGCTGATTTAATCACCACCGCAGGAGCAAACAGGGTTGTTTCAATGGATCTTCATGCAGGCCAGATTCAGGGATATTTCAATATACCTGTTGATAACATTTTTGCTGCACCAATATTGTTAAAATTTATTGGCAGTTATTTACCTCTCCAGCTTGCAAAGGGTAATGACCTGGTTATTGTGTCGCCTGATGCAGGTGGCGTTGAGAGAGCCCGAGCCTTTGCAAAACGGCTGAACGCTTCTCTGGCAATTATAGATAAAAGACGGGAGGCTCCTAACATTGCAGAGGCAATGAATATCATTGGTGAGGTTAATGGCAAGATAGCAATTATTCTGGATGACATGGTAGATACTGCCGGAACGTTAACTCAGGCAGCAATAGCATTAAAGGAGAGAGGTGCATCACATGTCAATGCCTGTTGCACTCATCCTGTACTATCAGGTCCGGCTATCAAAAGGATAAAAGATTCGCCTATTGAGACTTTAGTCGTAACCAATACCATCCCAATCAATAACAAAACTAATTTTACCGATAAGATAACTTGTTTATCAGTAGCTGAGCTTTTAGGCGAAACTATAAAAAGGATACACGGATCACACTCTGTAAGTACTCTATTTGTGTAAAAAAAGTCTTTTCAACTCGTGAATGATAAAATACCTTCTTCACAAGGTATAAATATTTCAATGAATAATATTATCTACCCGGAGATTGAAAAAGCAACCATTCTCTGAAAGCTCTCCAAGAGCCCTTTCACAAATAGAAAATTGTCGCTCATAGATGGGGCTGGCTCTAGTCTATAAAACAAAGTTATATTTTAAGATGGTTTCTAGGAGACTATCAATTCTGGAGGAAGAAAAGGATGAATCAGTCAATATTAACTGCCCGTATCAGGCATGAGAAGGGAAAAGGGGCAGCTAGAAGGCTCATAAACAATAATGAGGTTCCTGCTATTTTTTATGGTCCTGACACAAAGTCAATAATGTTGACTTTGGATGCTATTGATATAGAGAATCTATTGCTGGATTCTGATGCAGGCAATAAAATCATTGACCTTCAGATAAAATCTGATCAGGGAACTGATACTCACAAAGTTATGATTAAGGATCTTTCTATTGACCCACTCAAGAACATCTGCTTGCATCTTGATTTCTATCAAATATCTATGGATAAGCAGATTACGGCATTTATTCCTATCCACCTCAAAAATATTCCCATTGGAGTATCACAGGAGCAAGGGATTCTCCAGCAAATCAGGCGAAAGATTACTGTCTCTTGTTTACCTGGCCAATTAATTAGTTCCCTGGAGATAGATGTGTCAAACTTAGCTATTGGTGATACCATCCATATCCGAGATTTGGAATTACCATCAGGAATAAGCTTGACTGAGGGTGGGCATCTTACTATTGCGACTGTTGCTGCCCCGAAGATCAAGGAAGATATAAAGGAAGAAGAAGATATTGAAGAAACAGAGGAACCTGAATCAGATAATGAGGCTTAATTATCTGGATAAATGAAGGGAGGTGAGAACGTACTACAAAAAAAAATTTTGATTGCAGGCCTTGGTAATCCCGGAACTAAGTATGAATTTACAAGACATAATTTAGGTTGGAAGGTAATTGACCTGTTAAGCAATGTCCTGGGAGCAAGCGTAGTTAATCAACATTTTTACTCAAAAAGTATTAAAACGATGTTCCTGGATAAAAAGATCATATTACTTTGTCCTCAAACGCATATGAATCAAAGTGGTTTTCTCGTTATGGCATGTGCAAAATATCACAAAATAGCAAGCCAGAATATTCTTATCATTCATGATGATCTGGATTTACCCGTAGGTAGATTAAAAGTGATACAGAATGGGGGGGCAGGAGGACATAAAGGAGTTTTATCTATAATACGCTATCTGGGGACAAAAAACTTTGCCCGGATTAAAATGGGAATAGGCCGTCCTCGTTATGGTGAAGCGATAGAGGATTTTGTTCTTTCAGGATTTTATAAAGATCAAAAGGGCATTATTGAAAAAGCTCTTAATATAGCGATACAAGCATGTGAATTTTTTATCTTGGACGGAATTGAATTGGCAATGAATCGTATAAATTGCCAGAATTTTGCAAATATGGAGGGAAAACAATAATGCAGGAACTTACAGTATATGCACCTTTTTTGGGAATTGTAAGCTTGATCCTTGCTTTCCTTATATTCACCTATGTCAAGAAGCAGCCAAATGGCAATGCATTGATGCAGGAACTTGAGGAAGCTATCCATGAAGGTGCGATGGCATTTTTAAAAAGAGAGTATATAATTTTAGTCGGATTTATAGCAGTAGTCTTCATAGTCTTGGGACTTGTCTTGGGTGAATGGAAGACCTCACTCGCATTTTTGACAGGAGCCTTTTGTTCAATGCTTGCTGGTTTTTCAGGAATGACAGCTGCTACAAGGGGTAACTCCAGAACAGCCGAGGCAGCCAATAAATTTGGCCAGGCCCAGGCTCTTAATGTGTCTTATTTTTCAGGATCAGTGATGGGATTGGCTGTGGCTGGTCTCGGTCTTATAGGCGTTGGATTCTGGTTTTGGGTATATGGCGGCGATCCTGCCACATGCAAATACATAAATGGTTTTGCCATGGGCGCCAGTTCTATTGCCTTATTTGCACGCGTTGGTGGTGGCATATACACTAAAGCGGCAGATGTTGGAGCTGATCTTGTGGGTAAAGTAGAGGCTGGCATTCCGGAGGATGATCCTCGTAATCCAGGTGTTATCGCCGATAATGTTGGTGATAATGTTGGTGATATTGCCGGTATGGGAGCTGATATTTTTGAATCTTTTGTAGGTTCAGTGATCGCCACAATAGCTATTGCCGCCACTTTGGCTATTACTCCTCAGTTTCTTGAAGCATTCCCAATTCTTAAGGGCGTTGCTCCAGAGGCAATAAGATTAAAATATATGGCTATGCCTGTCCTGGTGGTTATGGCTGGTTTATTAAGCTCATTTTTCGGTGTTTTTTCAATCAAGATTTTTCAGGGTGGAGATCCAGCTGGAGCCTTAAGGTACACGACCTTTGTAGCTGCGGCTATTTTTATTGCATTAACCTTTTTAATAGTCAAGCAAATGGGAATGCCTATGGGATGTTTATGGGCTGTTGTTTCTGGTTTGATCTGCGGAATAGTAATTGGATTAATAGCTGAATATTATACATCAGGGCCTCCAGTTCGTCATATTGCTTCTCAAACCGAAACTGGCGCAGCGACTGTAATTATTGCCGGTCTGGCAGTTGGCATGCGTTCAACTTATTTACCGATGCTCGGAATTTGTGCCGCAATTTTTGTAGGATATAAAACAGCGGGTATTTATGGCATTGGCCTCTCTGCTGTTGGTATGCTTGCGACAGTAGGTGCGACCATGACAGTAGATGCTTATGGTCCTATTGTGGACAATGCCGGAGGCATTTCTGAAATGGCCGAATTAGGTCCCGAGACCAGAAAGATTACAGATGGTCTTGATGCTTTAGGCAATACTACAGCTGCAATTGGAAAAGGTTTTGCTATTGGTTCAGCTGCCCTTACCTCCCTGGCTCTGTTTGTCGCCTATACACAAGCGGTTGGATTAACGGTTATTAATATAACTGATCCCATGGTTATAATTGGCGTCTTTATTGGTGGAATAGTTCCCATGCTTGCCGCCGCAATGACTATGACTTCTGTTGGAAAAGCCGCCTTTGCTATTGTAGAAGAAATTAGAAGGCAATTCAGGGAAATTCCTGGACTGCTTGAAGGTAAAAAGGGAGTTAAACCTGATTCAAAGACATGTGTTGATATAGCTACAACTTCCGCTTTAAAAGAAATGGTGGCTCCAGGGTTACTTGCCATATGCACTCCTGTCGCGATAGGTTTTATTCTTGGCCCACGAACTTTGGGTGGAATGCTTGTTGGCGCAATGGTTATGGGAGCATTTCTGGCCTTATTCATGTCAAATGGCGGCGGAGCCTGGGACAACGCTAAAAAATACATCGAAGAAGGTAATTTTGGCGGAAAAGGTTCTGATAATCATAAGGCAGCTGTAGTAGGGGATACAGTTGGCGATCCATTTAAAGATACTTCCGG
>DAOWOF010000247.1 GCA_030642205.1 Desulfobacteraceae bacterium
AAAGGATACTACAAATCTTATCCCTTACATAAAAGAGGCTGTTAAAAGCTACGCAACTACCAGCGAGGTTGTTGGAATGATAAATATGGCTTACGGATATCATTATGATAATTTTGAAATGGTTTCCTCCCCCTTTGACTAATTAGAACCCGATAAAAAAAGGAAGGCAACATGATCTCACACAAAAAAATTAGAATTGTAATGGCAAAACTGGGTGTTGATGCCCATGACGCTGGAATTAGGTTTGTGAGTGCAGGCTTAAGAGACGCTGGGATAGAGGTTGTTTATCTGGGCCCATACCAAACAGTTCAAAAAATTATAAATACTGCTATCCAGGAGGATGTTGATGTTATAGGGTTAAGCACGACCGGCGGCCTTCATCTTGAGCAAGCTTCGAAAATTTTAGAGGCCCTCAAGGAAATAGATACTAATATTCCGGTTATCATGGGTGGAGTAATGCCACGTCAGGATGTTGCGGAATTAGAAAAACTAGGTATCAGAGAAATATTTCTTACCGGTGATACTATCTCTGACATGGTGAGTTCTATTAAAAAACTTATAGGCAATAATGGAAGATAAATTAATGAGGATATGAAAGGGGGAAGTAATAATGACTGTATTACCACAGGGTAAAATCACAGAAGAGGCATTAAAAAAATTCCAGGAAAGGGTTGGCATTCAATTACGTATAGATCGCCAGAATGAACTGGCTTCGAGAGAATCCATTCTGGCCTGGGTTAGAGGAATTGGTGACACTAATCCACTCTGGCGGGATGAAGAATATGCAGCCAAGAGTTGTTATGGGAAACTTGCCGCCCCTCCCTCCTGGCTCTATAGTGTCTTTATCACATATGTTCAGCAGGGACTACCTGGAGTGCATGCCTTCCATTCAGGCAATGACTGGGAATTTTATAAGCCAATCCTTGTAGGAGATGTAATAAAACCTGTATGCACATTTATAGGTTTCGATGAAAAACCAAGTAAATTTGCCGGAAAAATGATAATGGAATATCAGGATTCCAAATATTATAATCAAAAAGATGAACTCATTGCAAAAACCGGCAGCTGGCTTGTAAGAGTTGAGAGGGCAGCTACAGCCAAAACAGGGAAATATTCCAAAATTGAATTGCCTCATCCCTGGAAGGAAGAGGAGCTTAAAAAGGTAGAGGAAGATATCCTCAAAGAAAAGGAGCGTGGTTCAGAGCCTCGATACTGGGAGGATGTCAACGAAGGCGAGGAATTGCCACCGGTTATTAAAGGCCCCCTGGGCCAAACGGACGAACTGGCATTTTTTGGCGGGTTAAGCGCTCCAACGGTAATGGCCCATCGTATGGCTCTTACATATTATGATACACATCCTACATGGGCCTTCCGTGACCCTGCAACATTTGCAAAAGAACCTATTGCCGGTGTTCACTGGAATCTTGAGGCAGCCAAATCAGCCGGATTGCCCTTTTGCTATGATATCGGTATTCAAAGACAATCATGGCTTATTCATTTGCTGACTAATTGGATAGGAGATGATGGCTGGATAAAAACCAATTATGCCGAATATCGCTTCTTTGTTTATCTTTCTGATGTAGTCTGGTTCAGGGGGAAGGTTACAAAAAAGTATGTTGATAAAAATGGTGAGTATTGTGTAGATATAGATACCAGTGCTATAAATCAACGCGGGGAAGAAACTATGCCGGGTCACTCCACGGTAATCCTTCCCTCTCGTGATTCAGGGACCTCGCCCATAAAAAAACGGATAACTGCATAAGAGGGTAATGTTTGGAAAGACCGATCTGATAAAAATGGATCAATTAAGTAACGGTTTCGTAAAATTTGTTTTGGTATTGCGCCTTATCCCAAAAGCTTTGAGTGCTTTTTTACATTGTTCAAGGTTTTTGTCGTGTCGCCAACCTATGACTTGTTACGACGTCATCACTCAATTAACTGATTATTCAAATAAAGGGGAGAAGAAATGGATTTTAGTCTTACAGATGAACAGAAAATCATGGTGGATATGCTCTCGACTTTTTCAAAAAATGAACTACTGCCTAACTACAACAAGGCCGATAAGGAACAAAAGTTCCCCTATGAACAGTGGAAAAAGATGGCTGAAATTGGAATGACGGGAATCAATATCCCAGAGGAATATGGTGGGCAGGATGCAGATTCCCTTACAACCGGTCTTGTTATGGAGGAGCTCAGCAAAGGTGACTTTAATTGTGCAGGCGCTCTGCTGATTGAGGTATTGATAGTTGATGTTTTAAAGAGATGCGCGAACGACACAATCAAATCCGAATGGTTGCCTGCAGTAGCAGATGGAAGCAAAGTGCTTGCTTTGGTTATTACCGAACCGGGCTGTGGAACTGATGCGGGCGCAATCCAATGCAGGGCAGTAAAAAAGGGAGATAAATATATTTTAAATGGAGAAAAGTCTTCCGCCAGTTTGATTATGGCTGCGGATGCAACTGTTGTATTTGCAAAAACAGACCCAAAAGCCGGCGCAAAGGGAATAACAGGTTTTCTTGTACCTATGGACCTTCCTGGCATAACCCGCAGGGCGTATGAGGATCTCGGAATGCGCGGGGTTGTTAGAGGGTCCGTGTTTCTCGATGATGTTGAGATTCCAGAAGAATACATAATTGGCTCAGAGGGTGGTGCATTTAAAGAGCTAATGCAGACTTTCGACTTTAGTCGCATGCTTTTAGGGTTAATGTGTCTTGGGGCCGCTCGAATTACCATTGAAGAGACTATTCAGTATGCAAAAGAGCGAAATGCATTTGGACAACCAATTTCAAAATTTGAAGGGGTCGCATTTCCTATTGCAGAACATTACAGCATTAATGAGGCCATGCGTAGACTTGCCTATTATTCATTGTGGCTGCGGGATCAAGGTCTCCCTCACGGAAAAGAAGGGTCTATGTGCAAATGGATGTGTCCTCAATATTCCGTCAGAGCTATCCACGATTGCCTTATACTTCACGGTCATTACGGTTACACAAATGAATTTCCCATTGAGCAACGTTTAAGGGATGTCATTGGCATTGAAATAGGGGACGGGACCCCGCAGGCGGCAAAGATAGTTATAAGTCGAGGGCTTTTTGGCCGCGGATTTTTTTAATTTGCTGAATTGCCTTAACGAGCTCTTCATTTTTTATGAAATTGATCTGGAGTCATTATCAATATATTTACCTGAAATACCTTCAAAAAAACCATGAAGGTATTTCAGGTAATTACAGGTATAAATTAAAGGAAATGTTTTATTTCATTAGTTTGAAATTGTAACTCGCTCAGTTTTTTTGCGGAATTATGCAAAATTACCTAAAGTAAGCATAGAGATCTCGATAAACCTTTGTTTAAATGAGCATAGTTCCTGTAATGTCATATAATAACAATACGTCATGTCATTCTTATCAAAATGATTTCCTTGGAAGTGAAAAAACCATGTTGTTGCGAGTGAAGCAGAGCAATCTTGTTTAAGATGAAGCATCTATTTATTAGATTGCTTCCTCTATACACTCTTCGCAATTATTCAGGATATTACTTTTTACGGGTTCATTGGTAACATCTCAAAAAGTTAGGGCAAATCCGCTGGTGTAGGGCGGCATTTTATAT
>DAOWOF010000060.1 GCA_030642205.1 Desulfobacteraceae bacterium
AAATAGTTTTTGAAAAATATAAAAAAATATATTTAAAGGTAATTCTCTGTAAAAAAAGCCACGTAGCTCAGGGGGAGACCACTCCCCTGCCACGGTAGGGGTCAAGAGTTAAAATCTCTTCGTGCCTACCAGTTCCACCAAAGGATTGTGTGTGAGACATAATCCTTTTTTAAATTCCTTGAGACCCTTGCAAAATCTCCCCTTTCGAAGTCTGCCTTTATCTGCCAAATTTCAGCATTAGGCTCAAATTTTAATCCTTGAAATACTTGATGAATTCCTGTGCTTAAAATTTTTGCCTTCCTTGCACTTAAACGACATTGAGACTTTTTAAAAGGTCTATGGTAAATAATGGTTCGGTAATAATCAATCTTTTACATCGGCTGTCCTGATATCCATAGTTTTATGGATTTACTATTCGCTATGGCTGAATATATAAACACTTCATCGTCAGGATAACAGAGATCAAGACCTGATTGGTCAATCTTTTTACAATTTATTTTTCAGTCATTTCGTCCCAATCTCTAATTGTTTCTCATAACCTGCCATATTGACACATTTTTTTGATTTTTGTTAATCCTTTTTTAAAAATTATAGGATCATTCTTAGCCGTACTTTACTTTTTTATTGCATTTTTTGATCTTATTGTTTATATATTCACAACTTTAACTAATTAATTATATTAAAAAAAAGATTGTTTAAAAATTCGAAGTTTTTACTAGATCATCAAATATCTACATGGAAACAACTCTCCCCATTCATCTAAAAGGTAATATGCCTGAGAATCTTGAAAAAGAAGCTCTAACAGCATTCAAAGCCTTGCAGTTACTTAAGACTAAGAGAATTCAAGATGTAGTGGCAGCAAAGATTAATGGCAAGATCTCAGATCTTTCAACACCTTTGGACTCTCAATCGGAATTAGAGCCAGTTTATATTGATTCAGATGAAGGCATTGAAATCCTTAGGCACAGCACTTCCCATATCATGGCCATGGCTGTTAAAAAGCTTTTTACCGATGTAAAAGTAGCTATTGGGCCAGCCATCCAGGACGGTTTTTATTATGATTTTGACTATAAAAGGCCATTTAAAGAGGATGATCTAGAAAAAATAGAGGAAAAGATGAGGGAGATTATTAAGTCGGATCTACCCTTTTCCCGCAGCCAAAAAACAAGCCAGGAAGCAATTAATTTATTTAGAGAACAGGGAGAAGATTATAAGGTTGAAATCATAAATGATCTTAGAAATGATACTGTTTCTCTTTATACTCAGGGTAATTTTACAGATCTCTGCCGAGGCCCGCATTTGCCATCCACAGGTATGGTCAAGGCCTTTAAACTTACCAAGGTTGCAGGCGCTTACTGGCGCGGTGATGAAAAAAAGGCAATGCTTAGCCGCATTTATGGGGTTGCCTTTCAGGATCGTAAGCAGCTTAAAAAATATTTGTTCCGCCTGGAAGAAGCCCGCAAAAGAAATCATGTGAAACTCGGTACTCAGCTGAAGCTTTTCAGCATACATGAAGAAATTGGGGCAGGTTTGATTGTCTGGCATCCTAACGGTGCCATGTTGCGACATATTCTGGAAAATTTTGAGATTGAAGAGCACCTCAAAAGAGGATATGAACTGGTCAAAGGACCAGAGATTCTTAAGACAGAATTATGGAAAAAATCCGGCCATTTTGAAAATTATGGTGAAAACATGTATTTCACCAATATAGATGACCAATCCTATGGCATCAAACCGATGAACTGTCTTGCTCATATGCTCATTTTTCGTACGGGAATCCAAAGTTACCGCGATTTACCCAAGAGATATTTTGAACTTGGAACAGTTCACCGTCACGAACGTTCAGGAGTTTTGCATGGTCTCTTAAGAGTCAGAGAATTTACTCAGGATGATGCACATATCTTGTGTACACCGGAACAACTTAATGATGAAATAAAAGGGGTTCTGGATTTTGTAAAAGATATCATGAATCTTTTTGGATTTGAATATGAACTGGAAATCAGCACTCGCCCGGAGAAATCGATTGGATCGGATGAAGACTGGGAACAATCCACCAACGCATTAATCAAGGCCATGGATGATGATAATCTGGCATATGAGATCAATGAAGGCGACGGAGCCTTTTACGGACCTAAAATTGATATCAAACTTAAAGATGCTCTAGGCAGAAAATGGCAATGTGCTACGATTCAATGTGATTTTACTCTTCCTGAAAAATTCGACTTAGTATATATTAATAAGAATGGGAAAAAACAGAGGCCAGTGATGCTTCACAGGGTCATCCTGGGAGCTATCGAGCGATTTATTGGAGTATTGATCGAACATTATGGGGGTGCGTTTCCCACTTGGCTTGCCCCTGTTCAGGCTGTTATATTAACGGTCACAGACAGAAATATCGAACATGGTACACGAATTTTGCAAGATCTCTCTGACTCCGGTATCCGGATAAAGTCTGATTTTAGAAACGAAAAATTAGGTCTTAAGATAAGGGAAGCCCAACTACAAAAAATTCCCTATATGCTCATTGTCGGAGATAAGGAATGCAAAGAAAACGGCGTAACACCCAGATTACGTCAGAAAGGCAAAAACCTTGATCTCATGAGTACTAAAGAAATCATAAACCTCATCACAAATGAAACAAAACAAAGGAGGGATCTGCCATAGGAAAAAAATCTGATGATATCAAAATCAATGAACGTATAAAAGCCAGGATGGTACGGTTAATTTCTGCTGATGGAGAACAGCTTGGAATTATAAAAGTTGAAGAGGCCTTAAGAATTGCCAAAGATGGGGGCCTTGATCTTGTCGAAGTTGCATCCAACTCAGATCCACCTGTATGCAGGATAATGGATTTTGGTAAATTCAAGTATCAGGCAAGCAAAAAATTTCAGGAAGCCCGAAAGAAAACAAAGACCTCTCAACTGAAAGAAATTAAACTCCGACCTCACACAGAAGATCATGATTTTGGTTTCAAAATAAGGAATGCCAGGAAATTCTTATCTTCAAAGAATAGGGTAAAAGTATCTATTTTTTTTCGGGGACGAGAAATGAGCTATATGCATATTGGATTCGAGCTTATGGAAAGAGTAGCCAAAGAACTCCAGGAAGTAGGATCTATAGAACAGCCACCGACTAAAGAAGCCAGAAACCGCCTGACTATGTTTATAGTTCCTAAATAGTATTAAACCAAAAACAGTACGGTTCCTGATTACTTCCGTTTAAAGAGGATTCCTATAGGCTTGAATGCCTTGGGTTATAAAAAATTACTACGTCTATTATGCGAAATATTTAACCACTTGAATATATTAATAAAAAATAAAATTTGAGCTGGATACAAATTAAACAAACAAGTTCAAACAGCCTTTTTCCATAACAGCACCAATAGGAAACAGGTATGAGATACAGAGTAAGGGTTTGTCAAAAAAGTGATAGACCTTCTGCTCTGCCTATGGAGAAAACAAATGCCAAAGATGAAAACAAAACGCGGAGCTGCGAAGCGTTTTAAGGTCACAGGAACAGGTAAAATAGTTAGACATAAGGCTTTTTCAAGCCATATTCTGACAAAAAAAACCACCAAAAGAAAGAGAATGCTTCGGAAATCCGGTCTCGTTGATCCTTCAAATCTGAAACAAATAGCCAAACTGATACCTTACGCCTAGGAGGCTGTCCGAGAATGCCCTTTTTTAAACAGTCTCCTAAAAGCGGATAATACATTTAATCTTGATGGACTCGTAAAAGATTTATCGACAGGCAGGTGCAGATACGTCTCGGGTGGGGATGAAATTAGTTAAATTCACTCCAAACGGAGGTGGAGAAGCAAGTTAAAGTATAAATATGGGCCGGATATATTAATTGATGAAATTATCCATTCGTGGATATATACCAGATAGCGTCCGAACGAAAACTGGAAAATTTTAACCGCAGGAATACATTAAATATGTTGAGGATTAAAATTTGAGATTGACGCAGAAATTGGATAAATTAGCAGTTTTTGTCCAGGCGCTAGATATAAAGAGGTTACAATATGCCAAGAGTAAAAAGGGGCTTTAAGGCCCGTAGAAGGAGGAATAAAGTCCTCAAGGCTGCCAAAGGTTATAGAGGAAGCCATAGCAAGCAATTTCGTTCAGCCAATATTGCTGTAAATAGAGCAGGTATGTATGCGTATCGAGATCGCAGAAATCGAAAAAGGGAATTTCGTAAACTCTGGATCATTCGTATTAACGCAGCCGCCCGTGAAAATGGGATGTCCTACAGTAAATTGATAGGTGGGCTCTCAAAGTTGGGAATCTCATTGGATAGAAAGATCCTGGCCGATATGGCAGTACATGACAAGGCTGCATTTTCCCAACTGGCAGGCATGTTACAGTAATTCATCCGTGAAAACCTGCCCGGGCTGTTGGATTGACCATACAAAAATAACAAATGTAGACAGTCTTCAGGGATAAATGTAATTTTTACGTTGTTATCAAGAATTGGTTCAAAAAAAGATGCAAAAATACTTGCTTGAACTCGAGCAAAAAGCCCTTTTAGAGTTAAAAGCAGCCAAAGGAGCTGCAGAACTTGATAAAATAAGAATTAAATATATGGGCAAAAAAGGGCTCCTTTCCACCTGCATGAGAAAAATCAGAGAGGTTCCGCCTGATCAACGGCCTGAGGTTGGGAAGCTCACCAACATAATTAAAAAAAAGCTTACTGCATATATCAAAGATGCCAGACTTACAAACGCCCGGCAACCGGCAGCTTCACCCCGCCTGGATGTAACCCTGCCGGGCAGGGAACCTTTATGGGGGCATGCCCATCCAATTACTTTGGTGATAGATGAGGTTTGTCAAATCCTTTCCAAAATGGGGTTTATGGTAGTTGAAGGGCCTAATGTCGAGCTGGATTATTATAATTTTGAGGCCCTTAATATCCCTAAGGACCATCCTGCCAGAGATATGCAAGATACCTTTTATATCTCTAAAAATATTGTTTTAAGGACTCATACATCTCCCATCCAGGCACGAATCATGGAGACCACTGCGCCGCCAATCAGTATTATTGCTCCTGGAAAAGTGTATAGAAAAGATTCAGATGTCTCACATACACCAATGTTCCATCAAATAGAAGGGCTTTTAGTTGATCAGGATATTAATTTCGGTGATTTAAAAGGGACTTTAAC
Organism: Desulfobacteraceae bacterium; assembly: GCA_030642205.1. GTDB lineage: Bacteria > Desulfobacterota > DSM-4660 > Desulfatiglandales > Desulfatiglandaceae > DAOWOF01. The sequence goes on from DAOWOF010000060.1 coordinate 5,162, forward strand.
CTTATTTCTTCATCAGATGTTCGGTAGTGATACAACTCTGCGTTTCAGGCCTAGTTTTTTCCCATTTACTGAACCAAGCGCAGAAGTAGACATCCAGTGTGTTATCTGCAATGGAAAAGGTTGCCGGACCTGTTCACACACCGGCTGGCTGGAAATCTTGGGTGCTGGTATGGTTGACCCCGCCCTTTATAAATTTGTTAATTATGACCCTGATATTTATTCAGGTTTTGCATTTGGGATGGGAATCGAACGAATTGCAATGCTTAAATATGGAATAAATGATATTCAGCTTTTTTTTAAAAATGATATGCGTTTCTTAAAACAGTTTTAGGACTTGTCTGGAAATAAGCTGGACAATCAAAAACAACCTGAAGATAAGATGCGAGATATTTAAGTTATTTCCATATAACTCATTAGTAAAGGGGTCGCAACATAATAACAATATATTTTAGCATTTCATCTTAAAGCCATATTTTGCTTCTCTTCCTTCGCAGGTATAAACAAGCTTGCGAGACTCCGATACTCTCGATATAGCTGAAATTGACTCTGAGCAAGAGTACAGGATAAATAGTGCTCTAACGCAAACTGGAAAATTTTGCCAGAATCAAGAAATGCGAAAATTTTAACAATAAGAATACATTAAAGTATTATGAGGATTAAAAACTGAGGCAAGAATTGGGGAAATTAGCAGTTTTCGTTCAGGCACTAAATAACTTTAATTATATATAAAGAGTGTATCTATGAGATTAAGTCTAAACTGGTTAAAAGATTATATTGATTATGGAAAAACCCCGGAAGAACTTGCTCATCTTCTTACCATGATAGGCTTGGAAGTCGAAAGTATCGAAACCTTCGGACAGAATCTGGATAATATCCTGGTTGCAAAAATGCTGGACATCAAAACACATCCAAACGCTGACCGCTTGACCATCTGTCAGGTTGATACAGGTAAAGAGACTCTATCTGTAGTTTGTGGAGCTCCCAATCTTGTTATTGGAGATATTATACCTTTAGCCCTTCCAGGAACAACCCTGCCAAATGGAATAACCATTAAGAAATCAAAAATAAGGGGGGAGGACTCAGAAGGAATGCTCCTGGCCGAAGATGAAATCGGACTTTCTGACGATCATTCAGGCCTCATGATTCTTCCCCAGGACAGTCCCACTGGCACTCCTTTAAATATGGCACTTCCTATTGAAGACACAGTGCTTGATGTCAACATTACGCCTAACCGACCTGACTGTGCTTCTGTTTTAGGTATTGCCAGAGAAATCGCGGCTCTTACTGGCACCACATTTAAAAGGCCTTCTGTCAATATAGAGGAAAAAGGCCCGGATATAAATAAACTTACCAGTATCAGGATTCTGGATCCTGAAGCATGCCCACGTTATACTGCTGGTATAATTAATGATATTAAATTTAAAAAATCACCCTTTTGGCTGCGCTACCGTCTCTTTCTATCAGGTATCAGGAGCATCAATATCATAGTTGATATAACTAATTATGTGATGCTGGAAACAGGCCAGCCTCTCCACGCCTTTGATTATAACCGTTTAAAAGAAAACAGGATTGAGGTCCGACGAGCTAAAAAAGGAGAACTATTTCAGACCCTTGACGGTACGGAGCATGCATTGCATCAAGGAACCCTTATGATATGCGATGGCAAACGATCCATAGCCCTTGCAGGTATCATGGGTGGCTTGAATTCGGAAATAAAAACCGATACAAAGGATATCTTGATAGAGAGCGCCTTTTTTGATCCCATAACCATTCGCAGGGCCTCAAAGCAAATCGGGTTGTCTACAGAGGCTTCCTACCGCTTTGAAAGGGGGGCCGATATTGAAGGGCCTGTCATAGCGCTTAAACGCGCAATGGCAATGATAGCCGACTTGGCAGGAGGTAATATCGCCAAAGGCCATATTGACAACTATCCAACGCCTTATCACCCGCCACAAATCCCGTTAAGGGTTAATATAGCCAATAAAATACTCGGTTTATCACTTTCCGGAGAAGAGATAAAAAACTACTTATCAGCATTGGAAATGGATGTTCAATATAAGGAAAATAATTTCATCATAAGCCCCCCATCCTTTAGAGTCGATCTTTCAAGGGAAATTGATCTCATTGAAGAAGTCGCAAGGCTCAATGGCTATGATAAAATACCCACGACCTATCCGACAATCAGGCCTTTGCAAAACTTAGAGAATATTTTTCTCTCATTTCGTCATAGAGTAAAAACAATAATGATGGGATGCGGATTTACAGAAATTATTACATATAGCTTTACAGGATCAGATTATCCTGACATCCTTGATGCCGAATCTGATAGCCCCTTAAGGGCATTTACAAGCATTTTAAACCCTATCTCAATCGATCATTCGGTTATGAGAACATCTCTGCTTCCAGGCCTTATAGAGACTATAAAGAATAATCTTTCACATGGCGAAAAAGACCTTAAACTTTTCGAGTATGGCAAGATTTTTATAGATCAGGAAGAGCAAAAGCAACCCATTGAAATACCTTTCCTGGCCGGAATTATGACTGGGGTCTATTCTCCAATGTCCTGGCATACCATGGAAAGAGAAATTGATTTTTTTGACATAAAAGGTGTCATAGAGGCCTTGTTAAATAATTTGGGCCTTAAAGATTATTATTTCAAAAAAGGAGCAGAATTTCCAGGTTATGATCCGGACTTCTCATCAAGAATTTATTTTAATGATATTTTTTTAGGGCGTATTGGTAAAATTACTACCAAAGTAATGGATGCCTATGGGCTTAACCAGAAAGGTGCTTATATTTTCGAGTTGGAGATGGAGACTCTTCATAAACAACTTCCAAAAGCAATAAAATACCAGCCTTCCTCCAGCTTTCCTGCTGTTTACCGTGATATATCGATGATTGTGGCTAAAAAAATTGAAAGTTCCATGATTACAAAGATTATCCATCAGACAGGTGGCGCCTTATTAGAATCAGCCAGGATTTTTGATCTATACGAAGGCAATAGAATTGATGTTGATGAAAAAGCCATTGCTTTTCGAATATGTTACAGATCAAATGCAATGACCTTGGATGGTAATAAAGTAAACCAATTGCATGAAGCTATTATAGCAAAGATAATGGCTGAAACAGGGGGTAGATTAAAGGAGGGCTGATTCCAATTAGCCATAATCTATATATAGCTAAAACAATTCTTTCATATAAAGAAAGCCAGAACCTTTCTTGATTGACATGGGAACGTTTTACCTATATCTTTTGATACATGTTCCTAATCTTTAAATCAAATATACAAGTCTAAAAAAAGGAGAAAGCACATGAACTGGGATTGGGAGAAATTACAGCAAAAAAAGAGGCCTGCCTCTTCACGGGGAACAGGGAATAGGCCTCCAGGATTGGATGAGTTCGCGGATAAATTTAAAGGGCTTAAGGATAAATTTCCAAATGGGCTTCCAATTATTATCGTTTTAGCCATTCTGCTGTTTTTTGGCAGCAGCTGCTTCTTTACAGTAGGCGTAGATGAAACAGGAGTGGTTCAACGTTTTGGCAAATGGAACCGAAATACAGGATCAGGCCTGCATTTTAAACTTCCGCGCGGAATTGAAAATGTGCAAAAGGTCAAGATCAAATATATTTTTAAGGAAGAATTCGGCTTTCGTACGATACAGGCTGGTGTCAGATCTCGCTACGCATCCAGCTCTGCCTATGAAGGCGAAGCACTGATGTTAACCGGGGACTTGAATGTCGCGGTTGTTCCCTGGATTGTCCAATTCCGTATCAATGATCCTTTCAAATTTCTATTTAAGGTTCGCAATGTCAGGACAACCTTGAGAGATTTGGCAGAATCATCAATGCGTTATGTGGTTGGTGACCGGAGTATTGATGAAGTAATCAGTAAACGTGAAGAAATTGCGATATCTGCTGCAACCCTCCTCCAAACGGAGTTGGACTGGGCAGAGACAGGTATCAAGGTAGTGACCATTGAGATGAAAAAGACCAATGTCCCCAAGCCTGTTGAGCCATCATTTAATGAGGTTAACCAGGCCATGCAGGAAAAGGAAAAGATGATCTATCAGGCCAGGGAAGCTTATAATAAAGTTATACCGGCCGCCAAAGGAAATGCTGACAAGACTATAAAAGCTGCGGAAGGTTATGCCCTTGATAAGATTAACAGGGCAAAGGGTGATGCTTCCCGATTTTTGGCCTTTTATGAAGAATACGTTAAGGCAAAGGATATCACTCGCAGACGTCTTTATCTGGAAACTATTAAAGAGATTTATCCTAAAATAGGAAATAAATACATTGTGGATTCGGACCAACAAAATGTTCTTCCACTGCTTAACCTGGATAGAACATTAGGAGGGAAATAATGAAATCCAAGGCTCTATTCATTCCTGTAATTATTATCCTGGTTATTTTATACCAGGGATTTTTCATCGTTAACGAGACAGAGCAGGTTGTTGTCACCCAGTTTGGCAGACCCATCGGCGTTCCAATAAAAGAGGCGGGACTCAAGTTTAAGCTTCCAATGATACAACAGGCTAATTTCTTCCCGAAAACCCTTTTGGAATGGGATGGGGATCCAGGCCAGGTTCCAACCCTGGATAAGACCTATATCTGGGTTGATACCTTTGCCAGATGGAAAATTGTTGACCCTCTTAAATTTTTTCAGACCGTCAATAATGTTGGGGGGGCGCTGGCTCGTCTGGATGATATTATTGACCCCGCAGTGCGTAATTTTATAACCTCCTATCCTTTAATTGAGACCGTTCGCTGGACCAATCGAAAGCTTGAAATTGAAGAAAGCGGGTTTGGCACTATATCAGATCGCAGAGTTCAAACTAAAATTTCAACGGGTAGAGAAAAAATCATCCAGGGCATTCGTGACCAGGCTCAACCTAAATTGACAGATTTTGGGATCGAACTTGTTGATGTAAAGATCAAAAGGCTCAACTACGTTGAGGATGTCCGCAAAACAGTTTACAGCAGGATGATTGCTGAAAGAAAGCAGATGGCGGAAAAATTTCGTTCTGAAGGTACAGGTGAAGCTCGCAAGATCGAAGGTAATCGAGAAAAAGAATTAAAAAAGATAACCTCTGAAGCCTATCGTTCAGCTCAGGAGATAAAAGGAAAGGCCGACGCGGAATCAACCATCATATATGCCAGTGCCTTTAACAAAGATGCTGAACTTTATTCTTTTATGGAGACCCTTAATATTTACAAACAATCGATGGATGAAAAATCCACATTGCTCCTCTCTACCAACTCTGATTTTCTAAAATATTTTAAGGGGTACAAAGGAAAGAGCGAATAAATGAACTAGGTATAACCTGAATTGTAACGATTCAGCTATTTCAAAGATGCTGACTTCAGACACGCAACACTAATCTGATTAAACTTTGAAACTGTTTGAACCATAGAGATCGTTAAGAAAGAACCCATCAG
>DAOWOF010000192.1 GCA_030642205.1 Desulfobacteraceae bacterium
ATAATGCCGAATCATGATTCCCTGTAAAAATAATCTCGGAAAAATATTGCTCAGGTTCGAAAATCCCCCTTTGCCTCATCATGGCCACAGGTAGGAAATAACCTGTGGTGGATATCTTGTCTGTAAAAGCAAACCTTTTATTTCTCAGGCCTTCAAAAGAATCTATATTGCTGTCTTTACGCACGATAATTATACTGCTGTACATAGAACTTTTATTTATGATTCTTTTGGCAACAGGCTTGATGTCTATTTCCTGTTTTGCCAGAATATATACAAAAGCGCCTGTGAGACAGATATCCATAGAACCATCAGACAGGGCCGTTACAATATCCCTGTACCTCGATTTAAAGACCGCTTCTACTTTTGTCCCCAATTCCCTTGAAAGATATTCAACAAGGGGCTGCCATTTTCTCACCATTTTTACCCCGCTGCTATGGGGTATAAAACCTATGCTCAAAAATTTTTCCTGCTTTCTGCTGATATTATCAACATAAACAATATTTTTATTATTTACAGTAAAGCCGCAGATATAATTTGAATTAATAAGGGGTATGGTAATTATAATAATAGCTGATATAAGTAGAACCGATTTATTTGCCATATCTTCAAGGTGGTATGATTGCGTAACTATTCAGTTATACTGATTGATTTCATTCCCAGGCAGAGCCTGGGAACGAAGAAAATGCATAAGTGGCATAATTGTATATTAGACAATTGCTTTCTTATCTTCAAAATCAAAAAAATGGACATAATTTAAATCCATCCCGAATTCAACTAACTCATCTTCCCTGCATATTATATCATTATCCAGTTCAACATGAAAATTCATATCCACTTCGTCAGGACTATCAAGTCTTGATACAATTATTTTTCTTGGTCCCAGGGGGAGAATGACATCAATTTTCATTTTAAATCGATTTTGGCGAAATAATGATACTTTCCTGTGATCATACAAATAGATGTCCTGGGGACGAACCCCCATTATGACTTTTTTCTTATTGAAATCATTCAGTTGAGCAAGCTTTTTTTCAGGTAAATCAGAAAGCCCTAATTTTAAATTTGCCGAAGAAAAATAGACAACTCCCTTTTCATTTATTATTTCACCTGAAATAAAATTCATCCGCGGTTCACCTATAAAACCTGCAACAAAGATATTTGCGGGGTGAAAATAGATCTCATCAGATGTTCCGAACTGTTCAATAATTCCCTTATTCATTATTGCCATACGATCACCCAGGGTCATTGCTTCAACCTGATCGTGTGTAACATAAATTATGGTATTTTGCTGATCCTTATGAAGATGCTTAAATTCGGTGCGCATATCCGACCGCAGCCTTGCATCCAGATTTGAGAGAGGCTCATCCATGAGCAGAATATCGGGTTCCGTTGCCATGGCCCGCCCTACTGCAACACGCTGACGTTGTCCTCCTGATATCATGGATGGCATTTTGACTGCTTCATTTTCCAGCCTCAGACCAGATAATATTCTGCTGATTTTCTCTTTTTTTTCTTTATCCGGAACCCGTTTTATTTTCAGGCCAAAGCCTATGTTTGCCTCTACGGTCATATGAGGGAATAATGCATAACTTTGAAAAACCATACCTATATCCCTGTCTTTGGGAGAAAGACTGTTTGACAGTTTTCCATCAATATAAATATTGCCGGATGTCGGCTCGTCCAAGCCTGCTATCAATCTGAGCACAGTGCTTTTGCCGCATCCCGATTCGCCGACAAGGGTTATAAATTCGCCATCGTTTATATCCATATCAAGATTGTCTATCACAGCATTATGTCTTATCTTTCCTGTATCTTTATCGATTTCTTTATATACCTTGACAAGGTTTTCAAGTTTTACTTCAGGCATTTTTTACTCCTGATAATCTTATCCGCATTTTTATTTTGAGCTCCCCTCAGTGGCCCCCATTATAATCTGTTTTTGAATTATGAATGTGAACAAAATAACAGGAACAGACAAACATACGGAAATAGCGGCAAGATAATTTAATTGTGGGGTCCATACAATTTTTTTAAACAGATATACAGGCAAAGTCACAGTTGTTGACTGAAACATAAGAAAATATGAAAAAATAAATTCATTCCATGAGAGAAGAAAAACATAAATGGCCGCTGCCGCTATTCCTGTTCTGGCAATAGGAATAACTACATGGATAAATGTATAAAATCTTCTTGCTTTAAGAATCAGGGCCTGCTCCTCCAACTCCACTGGTATTGCGTCGAAAACACCCTGACACATAAAGATTACATAGGGAAGCGACAAGAGAGTATGCGCAAGGACTACTTTGATAAGCACGGGCAGAAGATTAAAAATCGGATTTGAGAAAAATTCGACAACGGGAATCACTGAACAAATCCCCGGAAAGAATCTGATAGCAAGGATAAAAAATATTATAATACTTATGCCGGGTATCTTCAGCCTTGACAATACATATGCAACCGGCGCGCCTGTAATAAGAGACAACAAGACTGTCAACAAGGCAATCTCCAGAGAATAAAAGGCTGCCATGATAAAATCTTTGCTTCCAAGAAGCTCTTTATATTGTGAAAAATCCGGATTATGCGGCCATAATGGCACTGGTGGAAACAGGCTCGAATTATCAGATATTGAAAACTTGAACAACACAATCAAGGGAATTATTATTATCAACAGAACAGACACTAAGGACACAAGCCACAGAAAATTCGTTCCATTAATTGACCTGACATTCTTTGTAAACAGATTTTTCATTACACACCCTTTTATCAGACCTTGATAAGATATCTTTCCACCCTGCCGGTAATAAATCCTATTAATACCTTCGCAATAAGAATTAATGCCATGAGTATTACTGCAAGAGCGCTTGTCTGGCCAGGATCCCTCGCTTCATGATACAGATATTCTATGAGTACTCCCAGAACCTGATATGTGGGCGCTATAACATAAGGGAACAAAAAGGCTTTCCATATTTCTATGGATCGTAAAACCAGTACTGCTGATATGGCAACTATAAAATTAGGATGCGGAACTATAATATAAAAGAAAGTTCGGATAGACCCCGCTCCCATTGTTTTCGCGGCTTCCAGATGATCTTTCGGCACAGACTGCAGGCCTGCCAGGAGAATCAGCATGGAGATAGGCATATCTCTCCAGATTTTTGCGCAAAGAGCCAGTCCAAGACTGAAAAACTGGGAATTATACCAGTTGACCGGTTCTGATATAATAGCCGGAAGAAAATAATTACCCATGAGAAGATCATTTATATGCCCCCCTGGAAATTGAAACAGCATTTTAGAGACTATTATTGCCGTGACCAGACTCGGTATGGCAATTGGAATCAAAAAGAGGCTCCTGACAATTCCTCTTCCTGAAAATTCCCTGTTAACAATCAGGGCGCAAACCAGACCGGCAAAAAGCTGAAGAGGTATGCCAATAGAAACAAAAGCAATGGTTCTGATCAGGCTCTCTCTGAACTCCGGACTCATAATGATTGCGGAATAATTTGCAAGACAAGTAAATTGGCCAATATTATTAACCTGATCGCTTAATGACAGGTTAATCAATGAAAAGCAGATAAGGATTGTAAAAAAAAGGATATAAGAGACGCCCGGAAGAATAAGACACAGGGCAAAAATATGTTTCACAAAAAACAATCTTATTAAAAACAGGTTTGTTCCCAGTTTTTTTATCAGGTCTGTTTTATAAATATTCATTTTAGAATACCCTTTATTCCTGTGAAATAAATCTATTGCTCCTGAACCGCTTTGGAATATAGTTTCAGCCTTTTTTTGATTGTGTTGACATCAACACCTTCACCATTACCGGAATATTGCTTTTTTATGACAATATTAAACCAGGCTTTTCTCCATATGGATGATATCCTGGAAAAATCTTTGTTCAGGGGCAGGACTCTTGTGCCTGATGCATACTGGAGCATCGCTGTCTTTAAAATATTCTGTTTCCATGGCTCAAGCATCTTTCCATCGATTTTTTCACTGATATCCTTACGGATCGGTATCATCCCGAATTTTAAACATTCCTCAAGATGAATTTCATAGCTTGTTATAAATCTGGCTATATCATACGACAGCTTTGCATCCGGCGTGGTTACAGGTATCCCCCACCACCATCCCGCGAAATTGGAAAGATGCCTTCCCAACCTGACCGGTTTGCCGTTTTCATCAAGCTCCATGGATGCTCCCTTTGGCATAATTGCAACCCCAAGATCCAAAGGATCCTTAAGATATCTTTCATGTATGGAAAATGCGTCGACCTGATGCATAAATGCGCCGTAAACTTGTCCTGACGCAAATCCTGCCCATATATCGCCACCGCTCCATCGCTGGATCCACATGGAACTATTGTAAAGATTATTCTCAACATAGAACGATTCCCATTCAAACAGATCAAGCACAGGTTGAGTATCCATTGTAAGTATATCTTTGTTTGAACCATTTATCTGATATAATTTTGTAAGAAGTTCAATAGTTGTCCCTCCGTAATTTCTCCCCCTGTGAACCATTCTCGGCATGGTAAGTCCAAACTCACCTTTTGTATGGCTCCAGCAAAAAGAGACAACCGCCAGATCGTACCAATCCCACAAAGCA
>DAOWOF010000051.1 GCA_030642205.1 Desulfobacteraceae bacterium
ATCTATTATTTAAGCTTAATTGCTCATGCCTTAAAGCCTGTTAAAAAAAAACTTATTAAGTGTGCTTATTTTTTTCCGATATCTTTATTAATCAACAATAGAGGTTTGTTTTTTTGCAGCCCCTGACAGGGTTTAATGAAAAGATACAAAGCCATAAGTATATACTCATCTAAGAACAATTAAAGAAGGTGGGTTTGTAAACAGTTGCAGAATAACTTTTTACCAGGTTATCAAATAAGCATGATAGTGTTATTTCCAGGCATCGTATTCTTTTTTAAATTTTCACTTAGAAATCTTTATAAATAAAAATCTTTTTTATGCAAGCGTCAGGAAGGTTAAGTTGTTTTTATTTATAAAAATTTAAGGGTTGGGGTAATGAATATAATAACAGATAATAATAAAACTATAAATAATGATTTTTGGGTCATTTCAGCAAGCGCATATAGCGATATAAATCTGGAGCAATATTTAAATGGGGGGAAAATCTCATTTATTAAGGAATATAAAATCTCTGATTTGGCATGGTATCTGCTTAACCCAAATTCTGTGCAGGTGAAGAAGAGACTTGTGGGTTATGAAGCTCATAAGCCACAAGCATTTTTTTATAGATTAAGGTCAAAAATTAGAAAAATATTGGCCAGTCCAAATAGAGGTGTGTCACAAGATTCCTCTAGTTTAAAAGAAGTGCGTATTTCTGATAAAGAAATAAGACCATTCCCTTTAAATGATGACAAGCTTGAATCTCATATAAATAGAATCTATGAGGCCTTGAGGCCTTATGATTCAATGATTAAAGAAATCGCCAAGCTTGATATTGTAAAAATAAGCGATCTGGTTGGTATCTGTAAAGATTTAGGCGGATTTCGTTCCTTTTTGACGATCCAGGGAGATTGCAGGCAAAAAATAGATTACCTTATTAAAAATTTAAATAAAGAAATAACGGTAAGTATCCCCAAAGCCTATATTGCAGAAGGTTTGTTTGAAATGAGTGGTTTTGATTTTAAAGGATCTGATCCTAAGGTTTCGCATCGATTGGTTACTTTTTTGCATAATAATCAACCATATGGATGTGTGTTAAGCGCTTATAATACCATATCATATTGGTTAGAAGATATTAACATGTTGAATTACATTCATTTTTTACACTATGCAATTAAGACTGACTATAAATTAAATGATTCTCTAGGCCTTTGCCTGAAAGGACAAGGTTTCCCTCTTAAATTAATGTTTAATAATAGACTTGCTATAGATTATTCTTCTAATATCCCAAAAATATATAGAGATGTCTTTGAAACCCATCATATTGAAAAAAGTAAAAAACAGTTTATTATTAATTATTTAAAAAATTCTCAATTTGGTATCTCTTTGAATTATCTTCATTCCTCTAATTCGGGTGAAAAAAAATTAGTGACAGCTATCTCTGTTATGCATAATATAAACGCATTAGAGCCAATTAAACATGATCTACCAGACATATATTCGGAGATTGATAAGCGTGCTTATGCTTTTGAGACTGGCAAATTTTATTTATTAGATGCCATAAGAGGGTTTAGTAATGAATAACGAATATAATGAAAATGATTACCGCTGGGTCAAAGAATTAATGAATTATCCAAAAACATTGAATATGCGACTAGATTTTTTTGATGATACATCAGAGATTGATATTCCAGATGATCCCATAGAGAAAGTTATTTTTCAAAAAAAAGCTAAAAAAGCCATCAGAAAAATTGCTCAGAATAAGGGGCATATACTTATGGTAGGAAGACCAGGGACAGGTAAATCAATGTTGGCAAATATGTTTAAAAATGTCCTTGATAAATCATTAGGTGATTATTTACGTCCAGTATCTTCAATTGTTGCTTGTCCGGGAAAAGATAAAAACCATATACGTTTTTCATATGAAAATCCTGAAAAAATAGATAAAGAAATTGCTTCTCTCAGGAAGGGGATAGAAGAGGCAAAGGTAAATATGGATGATTTCAGCCTTGCCGATCAGATTAATTCTGTAAAAAAAGTAAGAAGGTGGCTGCTTGGGATTTCTGCTGTAAGCGCTATTTGCGGTATATTTTTTCCAATTGCATTTATATTTACAGGCCTTACAGGTATGGGATCTATATTTATGTATATTCAGGAAAATAATCATAAAGTACAGGAAAGGATCCAAAATGAAAATCATGATGCCGAAAAAAAATCATTTAAACCTTTTGAGGACATGATTCCTGAAGTTTTATATGATCCCAGAAAAGAAACTGATTTAATGGCAAGGATTTCAGAGCCTAATGCAAGAAATATGAAAGGAGGCTTTCGGCACGATCCTTATCAATCCAGCAGTCTACATACGCCTCCACATAAAAGGGCATTTTTAGGCGCCCACGCAAAGTCGCCAATCATTTATATTGATGAACTAAAAACACTTATAAAAGCAGGTTATATGTCTGATCTCTTGGAGATCATGCAGAATAAGAAATATATTCTTGAAGGCGGTAATAATATGGGAAGTGGCGCCGCAGACAGGTCTGAAAATTATCTATCAGCAGATAATCTTATTATTGCATGCTGTAATCATGATACTTTAGAACAACTTCAACAGGAGGGTGACGGAGCTTTCCTTAGTCGCATTGAAGACAAAGGCGAAATTATACATATGGAAAGCGCAGTGCCGGAAACATTAGAAAATACACTTCAAGTGGCCCAGTATGTTAAACAGGAAATAATCAATTTTAGTGAGGAGATTAAAAACACCTGGGGAAAAATTATAGAGCAAGAAGGATATAAAGGCGTAAGAAAAAGGAGTGAACATCTTTTTGGCAGGCCCCTGCCAAAGGATTATAAACTTGAGTCAAAGGAATTCTCCAGAAATTCAGTTTTGGAAATTATCAAAGAGCTGCGGTGTAGAAGTTTCGATGGTAAATTAACCAGTATTTTGAGGCCTATCAATGGAATTATTAAAACAGCTGAATATGAAGCAATTTTTGAAAGCAGTCAATTTGTGGAACCGCATCATGTTAGATTAGCCCTCAAAGAGCATCTTAGTATTGAAGGTGGAATGGCTCAAGAAATTATATCCCATAAAAAGGATCTAAAAAAAATATATTGCCTCAATGACTGATTCCATCGGTTATGTCGTTGGTCTTGCAGTTATCAGTTCAACATCCAGTGGTCAAATGTATGGCCAGCCATTGCCAATTCATTGTCAAATAAACGCAGGGGGCGCTGATTCTGTTATAGCGCCTGGTAAAATTGGGGATATTGCTAAAGCTGCAGCTCAAAATGTCAGGGCATCAATTAAACAGGTTTTGACTAAAATCAGGGCGCCTTATGTTGGCTATGAGATGCATGTGGAATATATTCAAGCCCATGGAGGAGTGGAGGGAGATAGCGCCTCAGTTGCAATGGATATCGCTTTAATATCTGATTTTATTCAAGAGCCGGTTAATCAAAGATATGGCATAACAGGCTCTTTGACGGGTAATATTATCCTTGCTGTGGGAGGTGTTACTGAAAAGGTAAAGTCAATTATGGATAGTGATCTTGGAATGCTTGGCGCTTGCATCCCATGGCAAAACAAATATGATATCGAACCATTACTGATAAATATGGAGTATGAATATGTGCAGGAGGATGGTGTTCCGGGGATAAGGATTTTTAGAGGACGTGACAGGCAAGATCCTTTTGATATTTATTTTTGTAAGACCAAATACCATACATACCAGATTATGATGGGATTAGGAGAGACTGAGGTCGAGGAAAAAATGGCTGAACAAAGCAAAAAAGATTTGGAGTTCATACTTAACATCAAAGGGTATTCAAAGGAGGTTGATCGTCCTTTGCCTGGTTAGTATCCGAACGAAAATCAGGGTTTTTTGTCAAGAAAGATCCTGCCGCTATAATTTTCTCCACTGAGGGCCGTCTTTGGTGTCAAAGACCTCTATCCCCATTTCCAATAACTTTAAGCGATATTGATCAGCACTATACCACTCCTTTTTTTTTCTTGCCTGCTCCCTTTTCAAAATGAGTGTATTTATTTCTTGATCCTCCTTAGGAGCTTCAAGCTCCATCACCCCCAAGACCGAATTGATATTTTCCAGTTCTTTTAGTATCTTTTCCTTGTCCAGAGATGACAGGCCCTGATTATCTAATATTTTGTTGATTCTGTGAATAAACCGGAAAAGGGATGCCAAAGCGGCTGCTATATTCAAGTCATCATCCATAGCCTCCTTAAATTGGTGGCGCAAGTCATAAATAATTTGTTCTAAGCCCTGATAAGGATTTTTACTTCTTCTTGAATGGAGTTTTTTTACAAATATATCTAAATTGGCGAGGGTTCTTTTAACCCCATCCAGCTTGGACAAGGAAAAGAAGATTGGCTTGCGATAATGGCGGCTCAAGATCCAATAGCGTACTTCCCGGCCAGTATAGCCTTGATCCAGGATATCTTTTAATGATAAATGGTCAGGATCTGATTCGTGTGTAGACAGATTTTTTTCCATTACTGGTTCGTTATGTACCCAATAATTTGAAAGTGGTTTATTGGTTACAGCCTGACAAATAGCTGTAGTATTTTCATGATGCGGAAAGATTAAATCTACCCCGCTAGTATGAATATCATAAGTGGATCCCAGAAATTTCATGCCCATAGCAGAGCACTCCAGATGCCAGCCAGGTCTAATGTTCCCCCATTCTGTCTTGTAAAAAATTCCCTTTTTCAATTCTTTGAGAGTGGATCTTTTTAATAGAGTGAAATCTCTTGGATTATCTTTTTCATATTGGTCAAGGTCAACGGTTTTGCCAAGGTGGATCTTATCCAGATCAATACGAGACAATTTCCCGTAAGGTTTAAACCTGGAGATATCAAAATATATGGAACGAAATTTTTCGTAGGCGAAACCTTTTTCCAATAATTTCCGAGTTATTGCAATCATTTCATCCACATATTCACTGGCGCGTGGATATTCATTAGCCCTTTTAATGAGTAATATATCAAGATCTTTTAAAAAGTCCTCATAATACTGATCTGTAAAATCCTTCAAGGACATATTCGCGGCTTCAGCGCCTTCAATGGTTCGATCATCTAGGTCAGTGACATTCATAATAAGGGTCGTTTTAAGGCCTTTAAATTCGAGGTAGCGTTTGATCAGGTCAGCAAAGATAAAACGACGACACTGGTTCAAGGTGGTTGAATGGCTAAGTGTAGGGCCACAAGCATAGATTGATGCTTGATTTTCCTGAAGGGGAATGAAATCCTCCTTTTTTCCTGAAAGTGTATTATAAAGGCGGAGTCCTGATTTCTTCTTAATCTCAAAGAGCGAAGTACTCAGATATCTTTCACCTCCATCTGGTAAAAGAACAACGATTCTACCATGATCAAGCTCACTAGCAAGCCTCAGGGCGGCAGCCATGGCAGCCCCTGAACTCATACCAACAAATAATCCTTCTTGCCTGGCCAGCAGGCGGCAAGTTTGAAAGGCCTCATCATCATCAATATATATAGTCCTGGAGAGTCGTTTTCTTTCAAAAATACCTGGCTGATAAGACTCCTTCATGTTTTTCAGGCCCTGAATTTTATGCCCCAAATAGGGTTCAACTCCCACTACTTTAACTGCCTTATCCAGTTCACTAAACCTGCGAGCAAGGCCCATCAAGGTTCCTGAGGTTCCCATGGTAGCAACAACAATGTCTAGTTGATGATCTGTCTGTTCCCAAATCTCAATGGCCGTTGAATAATAATGGGCCTTCCAATTGTTTTCATTATTAAATTGGTCCGCAAGCCAATATTTTTCCGGCTCTTCCCTTATCAGTTTATAAACATATTCTATCGCACCATCAGTGGAAAATCGGGCAGGTGTAAATTTTATGTCAACCCCCATTGCCCTCAAGATCTTTACCCTTTCTTCACTGACAGCCTCAGACATGACCAAAAGTATCTGATAGTCTTTGACTGCTGCAACCAGTGCGAGGCCGATACCTGTGTTGCCGCTGGTGGCCTCAAGGATAATCTTGTCCTTGGTCAGGGATCCATCTTTTTCTGCTTCTTCAATCATATAAAGGGCAGGCCGTTCTTTCACAGAACCAGCCGGGTTGAAATATTCAAGTTTGGCAAGGATCTCCACGTCCTTATTGGGATTTATTTTACTGACAGAAACCAAAGGTGTATTCCCAATCAGATCAAGGATGTTAGAATGGATACGAGCCATTATTTTCTCCCTTTTTATTTTATAACCGGGGAGGCTTCCTCACCTAGGCATGGGCCTATACTCCCTCGGACTTTTGATGGACTTTTTATAAGTTCGTCAAAATAATATGTGATATAATGTTTATAAATACAAGGCTTTTTATGATACCGTAAAAGAAAGAAAAATTTGTTTAAAAAGGAGTGTTTCCGGGAAAAAATGAAACAAACAAAGCATGTCTGGCAGGATGCTAATAAATTCTTAGGTGCAATGAAATCTTGTTTTAATGTTGATGCACTCGTAAAAAGTCCGCCGTAAAAATTACGGCCGCAATATATTATGGTAGTCAATAAAATTATCTCTATTTGCTGCGGTTAAAATTCTAATTTTCGACTTTTTACGAGACCATCAATGTTTATAAAAATCATATTTCTTATAAATATATCAAGATATTATATGTGTTAATGATGTAACCAGACCAAGATATATTACCAGGCTCAAGATATCATTGGAAGTGGTTACAAAAGGACCTGTTCCCAGGGCTGGATCCACATTGAGTTTATGTAAGGCCAAAGGTATGGCTGAACCGATTACTCCTGCAATAATTATAATCAACATCAAAGTTAAGGCCAGAATGGCTCCGAATTGATAATCGCTTAACCAAAAACCTGATAGTATACCAAAAATTACTCCACATATTAACCCGTTGATCATGGCCACCCTTAACTCCATCCAGAGTCGTTTGCCAATATTCATCAGGCCAATGTCTCCTGTAGCCAAGCCCCTTACAACAACTGTGGCTGCCTGGATTCCTGTATTTCCTCCCATGGCCATGACCACAGGGAAAAAAAAGGATATGGTAATAAGCTGTTCTAAGGATGCCTCAAATTTTTTAATTACACCTGCGGCCATAATTCCACCAAAAAGTCCAGCTATCAGCCAGGGTAATCGCGCTTTGGTTATCTTAAAAACAGACTCCTCGGCTATTTCCTGTGAAAGCACTCCTGCCATAAAAGATATATCTTCATCCGTCTCATCTTCAATAACATCAATAATGTCATCATGGGTAATACGACCGACAAGTCTATTCTGATCATCCACAACAGGAATATGTACCAAGTCATATCTCTTGGCAAGATGGATCACCTCTTCCTGGTCAGCATATGCATAGGCAGAAACTATATTTGGATTCATTATCTGCTTGACTTTTGTTTCAACTGGTTCAAGGATAAGATCCTTTATGGAAATAACTCCGACCAATCTTTCAAAATTATCAATCACCCAGATATAGTAAAGATTTTCTACTTCCTCTCTCTTTGCCCTGATGGTCTCAAGGGCATCCTGAATTGTAGCGTCTGCCATTATCGCGACAAATTCCAGGGCCATTATACCGCCAGCCGAATCTTCCGGATAGGGCAAAAGTTTGCCTAATTCCTCTGATACATCATCATCAACTGCCTCGATTATTCTTTTTGCTCGCTCAGAGGGCAAGTCACCTATTAAATCGGCCGCATCGTCAGAATCAAGTTCCTGGACAATTTCAGAAATTGACTCGTTGTCAAGGCTTTTTAAAATATTTTCCTGAACTGGTGGCTCTATTTCCACCAGAATATCCCCTGCCCCTTCAGGCTCCAGTAAGTGAATAATAAAAAGGCGTTTGTCCTTATCCAGATGCTCAATCAGGTCAGCTACATCTGCAGCCCGCATTTCATCAATAATACCTTTAAGGATTTGATCTTTACCACTGGAAATAAGTTCTTCCACTTTATTTATCAGTTTTTTATCAATTCCTCTTGCTTGTAAAGTTGGCAAAATCTATAATCTCCGATTATTCTTGCAATAAATTTTAAAGGTTTTCAAAATGAACGTTCCTAGTTTTTCCCTATCCTTTTGGTTAATATTTTCCAGTGGTATTTCAGCTCTTGCTGCACTTCGATGGCCACCGGCAAAACCACCCAGATGCGAAAAAAGATCTTCAGCAATTTTTCCTACATCCTCTTTGAAGGCAGCACTCCTGAAAATGATGATTAATTTTTTCTCATATATACCACTTATAATGCTTAATGATACCTCGGCAAGCCTCATAAAAAAATCGGCTATTATTACCAAGGTATCAGGATTATCAACTTGGCCCATATCAATCAGGACAGCATCCTTATAGAAGACCAGATGTTCCATTGCCATGCGATAGTTGATTAAGGTTTTTTTGGTTATCTCGGATGATTCTATTTTTTTGATAATGTTCATATTGATCAGGGGATATAGATAGCGAAATGCATTAATATCATTAGGCAGGGACTCTCGTACAAAATTATTAGTATCTGTCTTGATACCGTAAAAGAGGGCGGTTGCTAATTCTGGTGAGGGTTTGATCTTGACCGACCGGAGATATTCGGTAAGGATAGTTGCATTGGCACCATAATTTGGCTTAATATCAACAAAAAATGCCTTTGATTGTCCCCCTAAAGGATGGTGGTCTATTATAATATCAAACGGTTGTTTTTCAAATTGGGGATGATGATGAGGCTGTGAATCCAAAAGTGACCATTTGCTGATTTCTTTGGGTTTAAGATGCCGAATATGCTTCAGATCAATCTTAAGAAGTTTTATAAAAGCAAGGTTATCAGCTCGTTGGATCTTGTTTGTATGGTAGATTGTTATTTTTCGTGCTTTACGCCAATAAAAACGTTTTAGGGCTAAGGCGCTGGATATAGAGTCCGGATCGGCATCAATTAAAATTGCCATGGTATCTTCCTGATTTACCACTTCCAATAGCCGCTTACATTTTTCAGCAATAGTAATGGATTTGGAAAAAGGTTGATCCATTAAAGAAATCATATCAGCATCCTCTTGATTGTTTGACATTGTTTTTCAATATCCGGAGCTAAAAGAATATCCGATATTATTGCAACCCTTGAACAGCCAACCTTTTGCAAATCATCAAGATTATTTTTTTTTATGCCGCCAATAGCTATAAATGGAATAGTACAAATAGGCCCGATTTGTGAAATTAAATCCAGTCCTACCAAAGGCATGGTATCAGTTTTCGTTTTTGTTTGAAAGACTGGACCCACACCTATATAATCAGCGCCAGAGTCAACTGCCTCTCTTACCTGACCAAGAGAATGGGTTGAAATACCAATAATTTTGTTCTTCATCATAGGCCTGGCATATTGTATCGGGATATCATCCTGCCCCAAATGTACTCCATCGGCATCAAGTATCAGGGCAAGATCAATATCATCGTTGACGATAAAAAGAACACCATGCTTGCGTGTCATGGAACGAAGCTTAAAGCCTAATTCCAGCTTTTCTTTCTTGCTCATATCTTTTTCTCTGAGTTGTATAAGATCAGCCCCCCCCATGATTTGTGCTTCTACCAACTCAAGAGGATCCCGCTTTCCTAAAAGGCTATTTGCTGTAAAACAATATAGCCTTATATCTTCTATGGTTTTCAAAAGAATATCTATCCTTTAATCTTTTCTATTAAGATGTCAGCAATTTTTTTACCTGATCGCAGCATCCCTCCAAAAATAGGTCCCATTCGAGGGCCACCAAAGGCATTATTTGCAGCCATACCAGATACATAAAGCCCAGGATAAACTTCACCTGTATTGGCAACAGTAAACTCTTCTCCCTTTTCTGCCCAAAGAGGCATTTCCCCTATCACATCACCAGTACGGGTATTTAGTTTTGCATCCATCTTGCGTGTAATAAGATGACAGATTTCGGCTGGATGACCAGTTCCATCCACAACAAAGGAGGCTTCAATTCCCAATGGATCAACATGAAGTCCTAATTTTTCCACAGGAGACCAACTAATAACGAGTCCGCCTACTTTTGGTACTCCATTTTCTTCCCGAAAAAGGACATCTGTTACTTTTATCAGATTAAAAATAACTGTTCCAGCTTTAACACATTTTGAAATTATTGTGGAAGTTGCTTCAACGCTATCTGTAGTATAATAACCTTTCTCCCTGGGTTTAAAATTGATTCCCAATTCTTTAATAATATTTAAGGCATCCTCCTGTAAAGAGATTTCGTTAAACATCATCCCTCCACCCCACATGCCTCCTCCCGGAGCAAGATGCGATTCAAAAATCGAAGTCTTTAACCCCGCCATTCCCAAATAATAACCCGCAACCATATTTGCGGGACCAGCTCCAACCAAGGCTACATCTACAGTCAAATGAGCACTTATTTTTTCGTAAAAAGAGTCAATAATCGTTTTTGAAATGGTGACATCTTTTAATTGCATAAATTTGTCTCCTTATAGACTAATTACAATATAATAAATAACGACATATAAATTCCAGAGTTTATTTCCTGTAGACTACAGAATAATCTTTAAGGTCAATAAATGTATACTATATTGCTCAAATATTCAATGGGAGGGCATATATCTGGATATTTGATATCAGAATCGTTTTTTGCAAAACATCAAAAATTTTTAAAAAAATACCACTCAGAGTCTCTAAAATGACCGATCATTTTGGGTAATGCCATATTCTGTAGTTGTTTCACGGTCATTTGCGGCGGCGATTTATGTAGGGGCGGTTAATGAATCACCCCTACGGTGCCGGCCAATATTCCATGGAACAATAGTTCGGACAGTTTTTAGTACTGTTTAGAAAAGAATGGACAAGAGTATTCTAAGTTGTAAAAATTCTGTTGTGAAGCAAAATTTTCATTTCAACAGGGAGCACTTTATGGAGACAGTAGGTTATCTCAGATGTCCAAGGTATCTAAACCTCAGAAAAAATTTTTATCTGACGCAGAAATTGGCGAGATAAGCACAGACTTCGAAAAGACAGTTTTCATTCAGGCTCTATTTAATCATTTTTCTCAGACATTCTCCAGGAGAATCCATATGAAAGTATTTATTATCTATGTGACTGTAGGTACTCTTAAAGAAGCTCAAAGAATTGGTAACCAGCTAGTAAAAGATAGATTGGCGGCCGGTATCAATATCATTGATAATGTGAATTCTATATATTGGTGGAATGATGAAATCAATTATAATCAGGAAGTGGTTATGATCGCAAAAACAAAAGAATCCCTTATAGAAGAACTAATAGCAACGATTAAATTTATGCATAGTTATGATTGCCCATGTATTCTTCAGTTACCAATCGTAAATGGGGATCCTCAATTCCTGGATTGGATTATAAGCGAAACCAAATTTAACTAAAACAAGAATACCATTAAAAGCAATGAGTTAGTTATTTTTTCAAAAAAGAATGTAATAAAGATGAAATAAGGGTGAAAAAGATGTTGACATAGTGAAATGAAAGGCGTAGAAATATCTTTCATTCGCTTTTGACTGGAAAGCAGTTGACAACGAAGAAATAAATGGATATTAATATATGTTCATTTTTGCTCTTTGAAAACTGAATAGTAATGCCGTTCTAGGCCCCTATTTTTAAGATTTAAGATAATACAAATTAAGGATTTTCACTATAAAAAGTGGAGAGTTTGATCCTGGCTCAGAACGAACGCTGGCGGCGTGCCTAACACATGCAAGTCGAACGAGAACCCTTGAGTTCGCTCGAGGCAGTACAGTGGCGCACGGGTGAGTAACGCGTGGGTAACCTGCCCTTGAAACCGGGATAACTTTGCGAAAGCGATGCTAATACCGGATACGACCTTATTGGAGACATCCATAAAGGAGAAAGGTGACCTCTTTTTAAAAGTTGCCGATCAGGGATGGGCCCGCGTACCATTAGCTAGTTGGTGGGGTAAAGGCCTACCAAGGCAACGATGGTTAGCTGGTCTGAGAGGATGATCAGCCACACTGGAACTGACACACGGTCCAGACTCCTACGGGAGGCAGCGGTGGGGAATTTTGCGCAAAGGGGGAAACCCTGACGCAACAACGCCGCGTGAGTGATGGAGGCTTTCGGGTCGTAAAGGCCTGTCCAGTGGGAAGAACATGAAAAATGTTA
>DAOWOF010000037.1 GCA_030642205.1 Desulfobacteraceae bacterium
ATTTCCCGGCTCAACCATTTGGTAAATGATTTCTTGCTCTTTGCCAAACCGAAAAGCATTAATTCGCAATCCTTTGATCTAAATAAACTGATTATTGAGGCATTAGAACTATTGAAAAATAATCAGGATTTAAGCAGGAATATTCGAATTGTTAAATCTCTATCTCAGCCCATTAAAATGCAATCAGATCCGGAGCAAATAAAACAAATATTGTGGAATCTTTTTATCAACGCTTCTGAGGCTATGCCAAAAGGAGGATCTTTATTTATAACAACAGAACTAGAGTCAGATAAAAAAGATCCAACCAAAAAAAGAGTCCGAATAATTGTTCGGGATACAGGTGAAGGGTTTGATGAAGAGATTAAAGATCAGCTGTTTACACCTTTTTTCACTACCAAAGAGGGTGGATCAGGACTTGGCTTGGCTATCGTGAAAAGGATAGTGGAAGGCCTTCAGGGGCAGTTATTTGGAGTTAATGATCCTGGGGGTGGCGCCAGACTTACTATTATATTACCTATGTCACCTTGAATAAGGGATTAACTGTAAATCAGCTCTTTTAATAAAAAGATAGAGATTGGAATAACTTTGAAAAAATGAGTCTGGCCTAGATCCTCAGAAATGAGTATTTTGAGCCTGGCTCTAAAAAAATATTTTATGACTTCGATAATAGATCAAACCTGGTTCTCAAATATAATACGTCCAAGTCGATATTTGGGGAATGAGATTAATGCTGTAAAAAAAGA
Source organism: Desulfobacteraceae bacterium (assembly GCA_030642205.1). Taxonomy (GTDB): domain Bacteria; phylum Desulfobacterota; class DSM-4660; order Desulfatiglandales; family Desulfatiglandaceae; genus DAOWOF01. The sequence continues at coordinate 744 of DAOWOF010000037.1, forward strand.
TTACTCCTCAGTTGAGGTGTCGGTGGCCCTTGCCTTTCCCGATGTCTATGAAGTGGGCATTTCCCATCTGGGTTTAAAAATCCTTTATAACATCTTAAACAATGAACCATGGTTGGCTGCTGAACGGGTTTTTTGCCCGTGGATTGATTTGGAAAAAAAATTAAGGGACCAAAAAATACCCTTAATGACATTGGAATCCAGTCGTCCCATGGCAAGTTTTGATGTAGTGGGGTTTAGCCTTCAGCATGAGCTTTGTTATACTAATGTTTTAAATATGCTAAATATGGCAGGAATCCCTCTTTATTCTAAAAAAAGGGGAGAAAATGATCCTCTGATCATTGCTGGAGGCCCTTCCTGTTTTAACCCTGAGCCTATATCCGATTTTATTGATTTGATGGTAATTGGTGATGGGGAAGCTGTAACATTGGAAATTTGCCGTTACATCCAACAGGGAAAAAAGGAAAAGGGATATAATAAAAAGGGATTGCTTTCTCAATTATGCAGGATAAAAGGGGTATATATCCCTTCATATTTTCATATTCATTATAAGCCCGATGGGATTATTGAAAATATTGAGCCATTAGAAACCGGTTACAGTGTAGTGGAAAAGGCCCTGCTGCCAAATATAGATGAGGTTCCCTCTCCTGATAAACAAATAGTTCCTTTTACAGAAGCGGTTCATGATCGTTTAGTGATGGAAATTGCCAGAGGATGTACTCGCGGTTGCCGTTTCTGCCAGGCAGGCATGATTTATCGGCCTGTCAGGGAAAGGGACCCTGATCTGATTATGGAAAGTGTTCAAAAAGCCCTTGCCCTTACAGGGTATGAAGAACTATCCTTGCTTTCTTTAAGTTCAGGCGATTATACTTGCATCGAGCCTCTTTTAAAGGCCCTGATGGATAGACAATTTGCGTCCAGGGTTGCAGTGAGTTTGCCATCATTAAGGATTGACAGTCTTGATCCTATGATTATGGACCAGATAAAAAGGGTTCGTAAAACCGGTTTTACCCTGGCTCCTGAGGCTGGAAATGAAAGATTGCGTAAAATTATAAATAAAGGCCTGACTCAAGATGATATTCTCAACATGGCCCAGGCTATCTATGGCGCAGGCTGGAATCTTATAAAGTTTTATTTTATGATTGGACTTCCATTTGAGGATGATGATGATATTAAAGATATTATTCAATTAGCTAAAAAAGCACTGGCCATGGCCCCGAAAAAAGGAAAACTGAGAACTCTGAATCTTAGCGCATCAACCTTTGTCCCCAAGTCCCATACTCCTTTTATGTGGCTTCCAATGATAAGCCTTGAAGAGAGCCAGAGGCGAATCAGGATGCTGATCGAAGGACTTCGCAGGACTCATATCCGGGTTAAATGGAATCAACCCGAGATATCATGGCTGGAAGGTATTTTTGCGAGGGGTGACCGGAGATTGGGCAAGGTGTTATTTCGGGCATGGCAGGCAGGGGCCAAGTATGATTCATGGGGAGAGCATTTTAATATGCGGATTTGGAAAGATGCCTTTACCAGTACAGGAATAGATCCATCTTTTTATCTTTACCGGCAAAGGAATCTTGATGAAATTTTTCCATGGGAACATATAAAATCGGGAGTTACTAAAGAATTTCTTAAGATGGAATGGCAAAAGGCAGAGGACGCAGTATTAACTCCTGATTGTCGAACGCACTGTATTTCCTGCGGTGTGTGTGATCATAAGACTATTGATCCGGTCCTTGTTGATAGAACGCATTTAATGGCAGGAATCGATTCAGGGGCAGGAGTCGATCTGAATCAAACTGGCAAGAGATATCGCCTGGTCTTTACAAAACTTGAACAGGCCAGATTCCTTGGTCATCTTGAATTGATGAGGATGTTTATTCGAGCCTTTAAAAGGGCTGATGTAAAAATGGTTTATTCCAGAGGGTATCATCCCAAGCCTAAGCTATCATTTACATGCGCCTTACCTGTTGGAACGAGCAGCGAAGAGGAGACTTTAGAGATAGAGATTTCCTCAACCCCGAATCTTTTATCTTTGAAGGATCATATTAATTTACAATTACCGACTGGGATCCGGATTAAATCTATTTTTGAACTTCCCCTGCATAGAAAAAAAAGTCGATTAATAGAGAGTACCTTTATGATCAACATGCCAGGAGTTGATATAAATCCTGATACGGTGATCAGATTTGGAGATATAGACTCTTTTCCAGTTAAAAAAGTTGGTAAAAAAGGGGAACATATAATTGATATATGCCTCCTGGTTAAATCCTTGAAATTTGAGCCCCCAGACAGGATAATGCTGGTTTTAAAACATATTGATGGCCCTCAATTGAAACCTGCTGAGATAAGTAAACATGTTTTTTCTATAAGTAATTCAGAGATGGGTGCTTTGCAGATTACTAAAATAGCTCAGGTCATCAGCTAGGAACTATTAACGAATATTTCATGAAACTTGATACCCTATGGCAAATGAACTTATCATAAATGTTAGACCCTATGAAACGCGTGTAGCTCTTGTGGAGAATGGCCTTGTTACTGAGCTGCATATTGAAAGAAAAACCGGTGAAGAACTGATGGGAAATATCTATCGTGGAAAAGTAGTCCGAGTTCTTCCTGGTATGCAGGCTGCATTTGTGGATATTGGCCTTAGTAAAATGGCCTTTCTATATGTAGGGGATGTGACAAGGGAGATGTCTGGCACGAAAGATATAATTGTCAATAAAGATAGTGCTAATGAGGAGATATTAATCTCCGAAACATCTTCTCGATCTGATGAAGTAAAAGATAATGTTAAGATAGAAATTTTACTTCATGAAAAGCAATCTATTTTGGTTCAAGTTATTAAAGAGCCCTATGGTACCAAAGGGGCTCGCATTTCATCACATATATCCATACCTGGAAGGCATCTGGTCCTGATACCGACCGTTAATCATATTGGTGTTTCTCGCAAAATAGAAGATATAGAAGAGAGAGATCGTCTTAAAAATCTTGTAGATGATATAAGGCCCAGAGAATACGGGTTTATAGTAAGAACGGCTACTGAAGGTGTTGCAAAGGAAAAAATCGAATCCGAGATTGAACTTCTTTTAAAATTGATGTCAGATATCCTTCTTAATATGAAAAAAGGAACTGGTCCTGCTTTGTTATATAAGGAGGTCTCTGTTTCTGTCCGGGCCGCGCGTGATCTTTTTACCAGGGAAATAGATCAATTAGTGATTGATTCAGCGAAAGAATTTAAAATTATTCTAGAATTTATCCGGACATTTGCACCTCATCTGGAATCATTTGTGGATCATTATAAGGGCTCTGTTCCAATCTTTGATAAATTTGGGATTGAGATCGAAATTTCCAGGGCTCTTTCCAATAAGATTTGGCTAAAATCGGGTGGTTATATTGTGATTGAATTGACAGAGGCCCTTACTTCAATTGATGTGAATACCGGAAGTTATGTGGGGCATATGAGCCTGGAGGAGACAATCTTAAAGACTAACCTTGAGGCACTTAAAGAGATTGCTTACCAGTTACGCTTAAGAAATATAGGCGGTATTATTGTAATCGACTTTATTGATATGGAGAAAATTGCTAATCGGGAACGTGTTTTCATGACATTGAAAGATGAGTTAAAAAAAGATAAAGTCAAGACCAATGTCTTGCAAATGTCTGATCTGGGGCTTATTGAAATGACGCGTAAAAGGACTCGTGCGAATCTAAATAGTTTATTGACTGAGTCTTGTTCGTACTGTGAAGGAAGGGGGGTTTTAAAATCATCTAAAACGATATGTTATGAGATTTTTAGAGATCTGGAAAAAGAAAGTCAAATATTTTATAAAGATGGCAATGTTTCAATTTTAGTCAACCCTGCAATTGAACGAGTGATCAAGGAAGATGAGCGGGAATCTGTTATTGATTTAGAAAAAAGGTTAAATAAACATATTATAATTGCTGTTGATCCGAATTTTCATCTTGAACAATATGAGCTTGATTTTTATGAAAACTAAGGAACTGGGAATGAAAACAATTCATGTTTTATCTTCAGGTCTGAGCGATGTCGGAAAAAAAAGAGAGGTAAATGAGGATTCTTTTTCCACGGATGATGACTTGGGCTTTTACATTGTAGCGGATGGAATGGGTGGGCACTTAGCCGGAGAAGTGGCCAGCCAGATTGCAGTGCATATGATAAATAAATGTTTTCACCAATGGTTAACCCAGGGAATCCCGGAGGATTCTTTATATGGCTATCCTGATTCATCTCTTTCCAGAAGCGGAAATTATATACTAAGCAGTATTCGTTTAGCAAACCGGGTTATTCATGAAATGGCATCTCAATATCAACGATACCATGGAATGGGAACAACGGTTGTACTTTTGGCAGTCTTACCGGATATGATAATTACTGCTAATGTAGGTGATAGCAGAATTTACATGATACGAAATGGACACATCGAACAACTTTCAAAAGATCATACAGTGGTTGCAGATCAGATAGATATGGGGATTATGACTGAAGAGGAGGCAAAAGCTTCACCCATGAAACATATCCTTACGAGAAATCTTGGTTCTGTTAAAGATATAGATGCCAATATCTTTGAAATTGAGCCTCAGAGTAAAGACCATTTTATTCTTTGTACTGATGGTCTAACTGATTTATTGTCTGATGAAGATATTTATAATTTGGTCAAGACCGGTGATTCTGACAAAGGAATATGCAAAAAACTTGTTGATATGGCCCTGGAGAGAGGCGGGCATGATAATATAACTGTAGTCGCAGTATCATTCCCTGATAGTAAGAAGGTTAAATTCGGGTTGCTTCAAAAAACAGGGAGCTTTTTAGTTGAAGGCATTACGTCAATTAAAAAAATAATTACTCATTTGACTCCTTAAGATATTTCCAGTTGCCATTTAATTACTTAATAGCTAATATATCTATAGCGTTCGCTTTAACTATATAGTGCTGAATGAAAACTATAAAATTTTTTCAAGATCAAGGAAGGCGAAAATTTTAACCGTAGAAATACATTAAGTATTTTGAGAATTAAAATTTTAGGCTGACACAGAAATTGGGGAAATTAGCAGTTTTTGTTCAGGCGCTAAATAAAAATAGAGGGGGATGTATCAATGGCAAGGCTGATCTTGATGTTTAATAATCAAGTAATTAAAGAATTTCATTTTGAAAAACAAGGCCTCACCATTGGCAGAAAGGCTGAAAATGACATCCATATTGACAACCTTGCTGTATCAGGCCATCATGCCAGAATTGATAAAACTGGTACTAATTATATCGTGACAGACCTGCAAAGTACAAACGGAACCTTTGTCGGTGACAAAAAAATTGTAACCTATATCTTAAAACATGGAGACAAGGTTCTGATTGGAAAACATGTACTTCTCTTTGTTTCATCTGAAAAGGAAGATGGAGATACTACCGCAGTAAGTGAGCAGCTCGCCATGGATAAAACCATGATCCTGGATACTTCCAGGCAGCGTAATCTTTTAGCCAAACATGAAGCCCCATCAAAAACAATCCCGAAACCGGATCAAATTGGAGTATTAACCTTTCTCGATAACTCGGATATTGGTGATATCTTTTTGACAAAAAAACTTACCCGGATAGGGAAATCGGCACACTCCGAGATTCAACTTTCCGGCCTTTTTATGAGCAGTACCGTCGCTACAATCAGTAAACGTCCTACTGGATATGCGATAACTTTTGCAGGAGGAATGGTGAAAGTCAAAATTAATGGAGAAGTGTTAAAAAGCAGTATCCCACTGAAGGAGTTTGATACTATTGAAATAGGCTCCTATAAAACACAATTCTATTATAAAGATACAGAGTAATATATTACAAACTGAAGTTCTTTTTTTTAATTATAGACAGACCCTCTTCCAGATTTTTTTTAGTATATGTCATTTTGCATTTGGTACACTGATACAGCTCTTCAGTCAATTCATCATAAATACCCTTATCAGAAAAATTTACCCCATGTAAGCGAAGGGAAAAATTATAAACAAGATGAAAATTTTTATTATCGCAGTTCTTACATAAAAAAAAATGCTGGATTTGGTCCATATTATGTATCCTCTCAGATGCAATCTCGCTAATTTCTAAATTTGACGCATATCAAGTGATGATATTCTCGTAAAAAGAGATGTAATTTGGAGCCACCGCGCGGAATTGAACCGCGGACATCCTCATTACGAGTGAGGTGCTCTGCCATCTGAGCTACGGTGGCACCATTTAATCCTTAGATATAGTTGCTTTTATTGACCTTGTCCATGTTTTTTTTATAACTTTTATATGTTTACGAAGTATATTTTAGCTCTTTTAATAAATAGATTAGCAATGTCTTTGTCTTAAATTCTCATAGAACTATAAATAGTGTCTGTTTAGAACTGAAAAAATAATGGACAATCAATATTATATTGATAAGATTGTGAAAAATTGCTACAAGATCAAAGAAGAAATTTATCTGGAATAGGAGTATTTTTTTTGATTAAAGAAAGTGTAAAAAAATATTGATAGATATTCATAATATGTATACCGGAAGCTTGGTTTGATGCCAAGCTTTTAAAAATTTAGAATTATTTTAGCTTTTTAGAATATATAGGCTTCAGGTATAATCAATTTAACCATACTTGGGGCCTCTTTCGTATAGCTAAAATCTTATAAGATTGGTAATTTACTAATAAAAACAATTTAGGAGCAAAATACTATGGGATCCAAATCAAAAGATGCCCGGACTAATCAAATGGGTTACTGGGAAGACAAACTGGATCAGCGCTTAGCAATTTTGGCTGAAAAAGAAATGGGGCCGAAGCAGATAAAAAAAGATAATGTTATCAAGATGATTCGTGGTAATATCAGAAAAACAGATGCCAGACTGGCATCTATAGCCAAGATGGAAAGTAAATTGGTAGAGATGGCCAAGGTTAAGGAAGAAAAGTTAGCCATGCCTAAAAAAGATAAAAAATCAAAGGAAACAGAAAAAGAAGTCAAAACAAGTAAGCGTCAACAGAAGAAAAAAATGAAAGCAAAAGGCTAAGGAACTTGAAATAATTATGCCCGTGTTATCAACCGAACGATACGACTGTATACTATTTTTAGACCTTCAAAATTCCTCGATTCGAGGCCTTGGCCATAATCCTTTTTTTAGCTATACCATTTGTATAAGGACAAGATAAATGGAATGTGGAATCATAAGTGAGGGTATGCATTACGAGGGTAACTGCATCAGGCCTCCCAGTGAGGCTTACAGTATTTTACTTCAGGTTACAGTTGGCTGCTCCCATAACAAATGCACTTTTTGCAGCGCTTATAAGGGTGAAAGATTTAAGATCAAAGAAGATCGCATTATTTTTAGTGATATACTTTTTGCATCCAAATATATGAAGCAACAGAATAAATTGTTTCTTATGGATGGAGATGCCTTGATTATACCCCAAAAGCGTTTAATATCGATCATGGATAAGATCAGAGACCATCTGCCATGGGTAAAACGGGTTGGAACATATGCTAACGCCAAAAGCATAAGGATGAAGAGCCAGGATGAATTAATAGAATTACGGAAGAGAGGAATGAAGATTTTTTATCTTGGCGCTGAGTCCGGTGATGATGAAATACTTAAACATGTATGCAAAGGTACCAGTTCAGAGGGCTTAGTCGATGTGGCAAGGAAGACAAAAGATGCTGGTATCAAACTTTCTGTGACAGTTTTGCTAGGTATTGGAGGCAAAAAAAGGTCACTTCCACATGCCAGAGCTACGGGTGATATTTTAAGTAAAATGGATCCGGATTATATTGGTGCTCTTACGCTCATGGTGGTCCCCGGAACACCTCTATTTGATGAGGTTGAAAAGGGCAGCTTTGAACCTCTTTCTGAAAAAGAGATCCTTGTGGAGTTAAAAGAGATGATAAGACATACTAATCTGACCAGGGGCCTTTTTCTATCCAACCATGCATCCAATTATTTGCCTATAAAAGCCAGGTTGCCTAAGGGCAAGCAGCAGGCCATTGACCTGATTGAGCGTGCGATTAATGGAGATGTGGAATTGAGGCCGGAATGGATGCGTGGTCTATAACGATAAATAATCCATAAATCCCCCTTTTCGGTCAGTCTTCAGGTTCAGGTTGATATATCAAGCGAACTATTCATTTTCCCTGAATAGTAGCCCTCTAAATCAAGAGAAATATATTTAAAACCAAGCTCGCGAAATCTCAATATTATTTCATTTCGTAGATTATCCTTCATAATTATATTAAGCTCCGACGGCCGGACCTCAATTCTGGCAACATCATTATGGTGTCTTACTCTGACCTCTTTAACTCCTTTTTGAAGAATAAACAATTCAGCATCCCTGATCATCCTTAATTTATCCAGAGTAATGGAATCGCCATAAGGAATCCTTGTAGCAAAACAAGGCTGGGCTGGCTTGTTCCAATTGTCAAGCCCCATTTCTTTGGATAGAAATCGAATTTCCGCTTTTGTCATCCTGGAATCCAGCAAAGGGGCGATTACTTTAAACTCAGCGGCAGCTTTAAAGCCTGGACGGTAATCGTTAAGATCATCGAGGTTCGTACCATGGGCGATATAGGCCAGATTGTTCTTTGCGGCTATTTGATAAAGGCTTCTAAAAAGCTCTTTTTTACAGTGATAACAGCGATCAGGCCCATTGGCCACAAAATTGGGATAATTCATTTCCTCTGATGTAAAGGAAATATGGGAGATCCCATTTTTACGCGCGAATTTCTTTGCATGGATTATTTCCCAGGGAGGATGAATACTGGATGTGGCGGTGGCCGCAAGAATCTTCCCGGGGAGAGCTTGATGAGCCATAGACAATAAAAAAGTGCTGTCAACACCACCTGAAAAAGCAATCAGTAAAGAATCCATGTTGGTTAATCTTGTAAGTAGTTCTTCTTTTTTCAGATTTGCAAGGGCTTTGTCCATTTTTAAACTCTTTACATTTTAGATAGTGCCTGAACGAAGACCATGGTTTATTACCTTCCGAGGTATAGATAAGGTTAAATAGCCATGGTTATTGATATCCAGGATGAACTTAATAGAGACTTCAATTATCATCGGAATGGGCAATTAAAGAGAGCGGAAAAAATATATAGCAAAATGCTATTAATTAATCCAGATAATTCGGATACATTCTATCTTGTGATCAGAGAAAATTGAAGGAAGCTGTTTTGGGGTAAGAAAGGTAACAGGTTTGATTATTCATTCAAGGTGTGAAGACAAAAATAATGGTCATTTCAGAAAATATTTCAGAGATGAGGTAAGAATGTTCTATCTCATCTCTGAATATAAAAATTGATGCAAATAATATTAAAGGTTTTATCAAATGGTTCCACTTCTAATCTCAGCCTCATTCCGCCTGCCTGTGCGTACTGCATGCAGACAGTCTCTTAGTATAATATTGATGTTTTTTACGAATCCATTAATTAGTCTTCTTCGTAAACTCCAGGGTATAATTCTTTTTTACGGTATTCCATTGGATTGGCTTTTGTTTTGTTCCAGAAGCTGTCTTTATAATATTTAGCTTCTTCTGTGCCATAGTATCTCCACAAGGTATCGTAGGTGGTAATTTCCAGGCCCCGGAGATCAGAATTAACAGAACAAAAGGCTGCCTTCAGGGTTTTAATTGCACCTGGACTCTTGGCAAGGATCTCATCACACCATTGATCAACTTCATCTTCCAGTTGATCAGGCGGAACAACTTTATTTACCAGACCCATTTCCAGCGCCTCCTGGGCAGTATAAGTGCGGCAGAGATACCAGATTTCTTTTGCTTTTTTTTCTCCTACAACCCTGGTTAAATAACCTGCTCCAAAACCTGCATCATAGCTTCCAACCTTTGGACCTGCTTGACCCAGTTTTGCAGTTTCAGATGCAATGGACAGATCACATACCTGCTGCATTACCTGGCCGCCGCCAATGGCAAAGCCGTTTACGGCAGCAATTACCGGCTTGGGCATTTCCCTTATAAGGGCATGAACTTTAGGACAATATTTAAGCATATCTGAACTATAGCCAGCTTCAGCCTCTTTGGCATCGCCTCCGGTACAAAAGGCCTTTTTACCCGCTCCCGTAAGCACAACAACACCTATACGGTCATTATTTGCGGCCTCATCAAGGGCTTGCACTAATTCTACCATGGTGTGGGATGTAAAGGCATTGAATGCCTTTGGGCGATTAATTACTATCCTGGCCGCTCCTTGCCTTTTTTCATAAATGATATCCTGGAAATCAAAGTTTTTATCTTTTTCCCATGTATATGCCACTTTATTAATACCTCCTTTAACCTATTAACATTTCATGTGAATATCTTTATACGATAGGGTTTGAGAATGCTTTGAATCTATGTGAATTAACGTTTATTGTCAACTAGAAAAACCTGCAGCAATCAGGGGATTAGGGAAATATGAGGTACGCCCCTCCCTCCCTTTCCTACCTCTTATTCCATCCCTGTATGCCCAAATCCCCCGCTTCCTCGCAAGGTCTCCTCCAGGCAATTTACCTCCAGCAGTTCAGCATGAGAAACATTGCAAAATACCATCTGGGCAATACGGTCACCCCTGTTAACAAGGAATGGTTTATCACCCCAATTGATGAGTATAATTGCTATTTCTCCGCGATAGTCGGAGTCAATTGTGCCGGGAGAGTTTACAATTCCAATCCCGTTTTTTAGAGCCAGCCCGCTTCTTGGACGAATCTGGGCCTCATATCCCATAGGAATTGACATGGCTAATCCAGTGGGTATTAATTTGATTTGGCCTGGTGTAAGGAGGATAGATTCCGAGATATCAGCCCTTATATCTAATCCGGATGAGCCATTGGACTCATAATTGGGAAGGGGGAGATCAGATTTTTTGTCAAGCTTCTGAATCTTTATTTTTATATTGTCCATTAAAACCTTATAAAACTATTTAGTACCCGAACAAAAACTGTTTTTCTTACCAATCTTTGCGTCAGATCAAAATTTTAATCCCCAAAATACTTAATGTATTCCTGTGGTTAAAGTTTTGATCTTCCTTAACCTTGACAGATAAGCGCATAGTTCGAAAAGATCCGGTTTTCGTTCAGACACTATTTAAATTTGAGATATTGTTTATCAATTTCATTTTTTGGCAGGGGGCCAAGAGTTATAAGTGAAAGATCCTTTTGGAAGATATTTTCTGTCTTTTCAATCACTTCATCTATTGTGACCTTTTTAATATTGGATATTAGTTCCTCAATGGGGACATAACGCTGGAAAACCAATTCATTTTTTGCAATTCGCATCATTATATTGCTGGTGTTTTCCATAGCTAAATAAACACCCCCAATAAGATGTTCCTTGGTTGCTTGTAATTCTTCTTCAGTCAATTGCCCTTTAATAATTTTTTTAATCTCAGAGTGGATAATTTCAAGTCCTGCAGTTATATTCTCCTGATCCATTGCGACATAAATTCCCATCATACCAGTATCTACATAAGAAGATAAAAAGGAAAAGATCGAGTAGGCCAGCCCCCTCTTTTCTCGTATTTCCTGAAATAAATGGGAACTCATAGACCCACCCAGGATTGTATTTAAAATAGAGCAGGCGAATCTTGCAGGATCCTTATGGGAAGGAGATTCTCCTCCCAGGCAGAGGTGTATTTGCTCAAGATCTTTGTAGTAATGTTTGATGACTGGCAGGAAAACAGGAGGGGTCCTTATTGAATGACTCTGTTTTTTTTCTAACTGATCAAAAAAAGGTTGAAAAAGTGAAACCATTTCTTGATGTTCTACATCTCCACAGGCTGCTATAATAATATTTTCCGGTATATAGTGATTGTCGATATAGTGTAATAGATTGTTCCTTTGGATGGCAGATACTGATTTTGCTGTTCCCAACACTGACATGCCGACGGGATGTCCTGCCCATACATGATTATTAAACAGCTCATGTATATTATCATCAGGTGTGTCTTCAACCATATTAATCTCCTGTAGAATAACCAGTCTTTCCATGTCTATATCTTCAGGAGTAAATGTGGCGTTGAAAAAAATATCAGTTAAGAGGTCAGCGGCCAGAGTCAGGTGCTTGCCAAGGACCTTTGTGTAAAAACAGGTATTTTCCTTGCCTGTAAAGGCATTGGATAATCCGCCTATGGCATCCAGTTCCTTGGCAATTTGAAGACTAGTTCGATTAGATGTCCCCTTAAAGATCATATGTTCAATAAAATGGGATATGCCATTTTTCTGCTGCGTTTCATCTCTGGAGCCTGTGTTTACCCAAATACCAAGTGCAACAGATTTAACATGTTCTATCTTTTGTGATATAATCCTGACACCATTATCGAAAACAGTTTTACTATACATTCTAAAGACTTTGACCTAGAGCTGCTTTACGTGAAAGACGAATTTTTCCGTCAGAATTTACTTCAAGGACTTTTACCAGAACCTCATCTCCCTCCTGGAGGATATCTGTTACCTTATTAACCCGTTTGTTGTCCATTTGGGATATATGAACCAGACCATCAGTTCCCGGAATAATTTCAACAAAGGCGCCAAAGTCCATGATTTTTACAACCTTACCCATGTATAACTTCCCTACCTCTACTTCTTTAAGGAGTTCATTAATCATGTCTAAAGCAGTTTGGGCATATTCCTTGTTAGGTGTAGAAATAGAAACTTCTCCATCATCATTAACGTCAATACGGCCTTCAACTGCATTGGAGATTTCACGAATAGTTTTTCCTCCAGGACCAATTAACACCCTTACATTTTTTTGGCTAATTTTCATTGAGGTTATTGTTGGCGCATATTCTGATAGTTCGATCCTGGCCTCAGGGAGAGAATTATTCATCTCTTTTAATATAAAGAGCCTCCCTTCTTTCGCCTGATCTAAAGCCTTTTCAAGGATCTCCCTTGAGAGCCCCTGAATTTTTATATCCATCTGTAAGGCTGTAATTCCGTCTTCTGTACCAGCTACCTTAAAATCCATATCTCCAAAATGATCTTCCAAACCAATAATATCAGTAAGCAATACGGCCTTCTCGCCTTCTTTAACTAATCCCATGGCTATTCCGCTCACTGCTGCCTTTATCGGAATACCGGCATCCATCAAGGCTAGCGATGCACCACAGACCGTTGCCATGCTGGAAGAACCGTTTGAGGCCAGGACATCAGAAACCAATCTAACGGTGTAAGGAAACTCGTCTTCGGCAGGCATAACCC
>DAOWOF010000026.1 GCA_030642205.1 Desulfobacteraceae bacterium
CCATAAAAACCAAGATGTTTATACAAAACCGGTTTGGATTGATGATCACGATAAAATGGAATTGGATAACGTGAAAAATAGAGAGCAAAACCATTGTGGTCAGTAACGACCTTGACATGATTGGAATTATTAGGACTATCAATATCCTTGATCAACCACTTGATAGTTGTCATGGAAATATTCATGTCATCAACAAGTGGTTTTATCATCAGAGGAATTATGGCAGGGTCAAATACTGGCTGGTCACCCTGGATATTAATTATAATATCATCCGAAGCTAATCCTGTTTTTTGAGCTGCCTCACAAATTCTATCAGTACCTGAATTGTGTTCCAATTCAGTCTTGATAACATTGCCTCCAAACTCTTTAACACATTCCAGTATCCTTTCATCATCAGTAGTCACAAAAACTTGTGAGAATTCAGGACATCTTTTGGCCTGTTCATAAACATGTTGAATCATTGGCCGTCCAGCAATAAATGCAAGTGGTTTACCAGGAAATCTTGTAGAAGCATACCTGGCAGGAATAAAGGCATAAACTTTCATAGGATTTTTTTATATCCCTTGGAGATTTACAATTTGAAGATTGATGATATATTCCCTGAAGAGTATCAGGGCTCAAAATAGCTCGCGCAGGCAAAATCCGATTCCCATGCAGTCACTTTGCTAAGCCGAGCGTTTTTCTGATTGATTTTCTTGGAGAGGGCTTTATAAATATAGCGGCAAATATTTTCTGAAGATGGGTTCAGGATCTTAAAGGGTTCTAAATCATTTAAAAATGTATGGTCCAGACTATCCAAAATCCGTTTGGTTTCATTTTTTATGACTTTAAAATCGATTAAAAGTCCATTAGAGGCCAATTCTTCTCCTGTAATATAGACATCTACTTTCCAGTTATGCCCATGCAAATGTTCACAATCGCCTTCAAAATCTCTTAATTGATGGGCCGCAGCGAATTGTGTAGTTATTTTTAGTTCATACATGAAATATCAGCCTTTAAGATGGTTATATTGAAGAGACATCTATGCGCTTACCGCACTCAATGCACTTACCATCCACAACAATCCCTGTACAGGTGCCATCCGGGCACAGGACCCTGTTTTCAATATCAAAGGCATACTCCTCATCCTGCATGGTTTTTTCCGGGCCTTCAATTTCATCCAACTTGGAGCCACATTCCATACAATAAGCACCCTGACAAACTATTTTATTGCAATTTTCGCACTTAATACCTGGAAGATCTTTTTCACAATATGGGCATTTCATAAATTTATTTCAAACTCCCTAACAATCAATATAAGCATCTCTCACATTTTTTTGTTATGCCCGCTAAGACATGGGATTTATAAGCAAGTATGCCACTTGTAATTAATTACAAAGAATTTGTCAATCATTGAGAAATCCTACCATGCAATTAAATCAGAGATTTCAGACCAATCGTGAACAGTCTGAAAGGGATGTTCTGTTTGATTCCATGGCTGTTCAAAAATAATAGGCGTTATTGATGCCTTATCAAGCATATAACAAGTCTCCAGCCGATCATCCACAAAATATTTAATATTATTCTCCAGAAGAACAGGAAGTTTTTCCAAATGACTCCCTGTCGCATCTATTTTGATGTATTCCAGGTTATCCAAATCAAGATGATGTTTAATCCAATCCATAATTGCACTTTGATTATTTCTTGCAGTGATGAAATGAACCGGCCCAATTTCCAAGAGACGTGTTAAGATTTCGACAGAACCATCAATCGGCTTGATACCGATCTGAAGCGGCTTATCAAGGATATCCTGAAGAACTTTCCTGCTTATAGCCTCATCTATTTCGATTACATTCCAAAAATCATATTCGGTAATATCCTCATATTTTACATTAATATTGTATTTATCCCTTATCATCCTGATAAAGACTTTAAAAGTATCAGCGAATACTCCATCCACATCAAAAGCCAATTCATGGGGTTGTATAGGGTTCATTATTTTATTCATCTAATCTATTTTCCTTATCTGCAGGCAACCAGCTTGCCAGATCTTATTAATTAGAACTTCAATCTAATTTAATCGTTATTTGCTTTGCCTTTGGTGTATTTTTTGCATTTAAAATTCATCAACAGAGAGAGGGGCTAACTCTGAAATTAAGCAGATAAGCACAGACTTCGAAAGGGGAAGTTTTACAAAATGTAGATTTATCATATGATAATCTCTAAAGACAAAAAAAAGGTCAATTGTTTCCTCTGTCAGCACTTCTTTATTACCCATGAACCTCAGTTTCCTTATGGGTGCAGGGCCATGGAATTCAAATCCCATCAGCTACCATCAATAACCGTACTTAAAAGTTCAGGGATGGTATGCCAGATGTTAACTTCCAAAAAGCAATCATCCTGAAAAAGCCCAATATACTGTGGAGAGCGTCTGAGATAAATACGATTTAAACATCATGGCACAGAGGGATTTTCACAAGTATGCTAGTGCTCGTCTTGTCACTGTCTATCTTTATCTCACCCTTCAACTGTCGGATAATTCGATGAGTAATATAAAATCCCCTACCAGGCCCGTCACCTTCCAGAATCTTGGTTCTAGCTTCTTTAGAGATCTGTCCGGTATTGCTTATCCTGGCACAAGCAAATCCTTCATCAATAAAAGTGCTAATAGCCAGATGCCCACCACGAATAGGGATCGCTTTTGTAGCATTATTAAGCAGATTATCAAACAAACGTTCCAGATGAATTACATGGCAACAAATAAAAAGATCAGATACAAAAGGACCTTCTTTTAAAAAAATATCCTGCCTTAACTGCTCTCGGATAGCCTCTTTATTAATTTCAAAGCGTTTTTTTAAAATATCAGTCAAATTGGTTTTCTGCACCTCACCAACTTTGTAAAGACTCATGGATAGCTCTTGAATACGGCTGGTCTCCGCCATTAATATCCCGGCATACTTCATAATCTGAGCCCTGGATTCGTCACATATGTCCTGGTCAAGCAATTTCATTAGTCGTCGAGCAAAGCCAGCAATAGCAATAGCAGGATTTTTAAAATCATGGAGGGCATCATCAAGCCTCTCCATTTTTTGAGCCTTTATCAATTCATGACCTAAAAACAAGAAAACATCTATCTCATCATCCCTATAACGTTGCCTCTGATCCAAGGCATCAAAGGTCATAAAATGTGTAATCTCACCATTCATATAAAGTGGTATGTACAGAATAGAATTAATATTATATAAGGCCGCGAAATGCTTGAGATTCTCTGATATTAACTCTGTCCGCTGGGGGTCCACTATCAGCAGATAAGATTGAGAGACAATTTCATAAATAGAATCTCCGGTGTAATCCATGAGGTTTAAAAGTATTTCAAAAACGGGTTCACTCTTGACCGAAAAACGTACTCCAATATTATGATAACTGCCTTCTGATACAGGATATCCCGCTTCCAGGACTATATTTTCAAGATTATTGGAGATAGAGAAAAGAGCGCAACTCTGAAGGTTTACAATATCAGCTAAGTCGGGAATCAAACGATTAAAAACTTCTTCCATTTTAATCCCACCCCTTTTTCCAAGAGTGCGAAAAATATGTTGTATAATAAGCTCTTTTTTTTCATTGGATTTATGCATAGACAAGATTTTTTTTCGAGCAATAACAAAACTTAATCGTTTAGCCATTAAATTGGCTACCTGGATTTCAAGATTTGTAAAAGTACGTCCCTTTTCCAGGTAGTAAATTTGAATAACACCTGCTGTATCCCGCTCACGGGGATAAAAACGTGGGATATCAAGGGGAATAGCCATTAAGGAAGAAACCCCCTTTCGATAAATAATATCTTTATTTTGATAACGTTGATCTTCAAGTATATCAGGGACAGTAATAGGTTTTAGTGATTTGACGACCTCTCCTGCGATGCTGCCATCCAAAGGAATTACGTTCTCACGCTCATCTTCTTTATAAGGAAATGATCCGTATGAAAGCATCTGTTCTGTTTGTGGATCATAAATCCTTACTGATGCAGAATGGGCATCTAGAAATCCAACCATGTAACGGGTTGCCCTTTCAAAAATCTCCCGTTCTGATAAATCAGGATCAATATCAACTAGTTCATCAACCTGCTTGGTAACCTGTGTTAAAAAGTCTGATAGAATATGCTCTTGGATCCATTCAAACAATTTAGGCCAAAGTTCATTGCTGACTGATATTCCATCCTTCCAGGCTTCCTGTTTAAACGCCCTTATTATATTTTTCATATCTATCAACATAAATAACCTATTACTGATTCTATATTTAATTTAAGGTTTTAATTTAATGGACTTTTTACGAATCCATCAATATTGTGCGAAGCTGTATCAATGGTGTTCTCACAACTTCATTAAGATAAGATTTCATTTTTTGAGCCTTTATCAATTCATGACCTAAAAACAAGAAAATATCTATCTCATCATCCCGATAAGGCTGCCTCTGATCCAAGGTATCAAAGGTCATAAAATGAGTAATTTCACCATCCATATAAAGTGGTATGTACAGGATAGAATTAATATTATATAAGGTCGCGAAATGCTTTAGGTTCTCTGTCATTAACTCTGTCCGCTGAGGATCCACTACCAGAAGATAAGATTGAGAGACGACTTCATAAATAGAATCCCCGGTATAATCCATAAGGTTTAAAAGTATTTCAAAGACGGGTTCACTCTTGACCGGAAAACGAACACCAATATTATGATAACTGCCTTCTGATTCAGAATATCCTGCCTCCAAAACAATATCTTCAAGATTCCTGGAAACAGAGAAAAGAGCACAACTTTGAAGGTTTATGATATCAGACAAATCGGGCATCAAACGATTAAAGATTTCTCCCATTTTGATCCCGCCTCTTTTTTCAAGAATGCGAAAAATATGTTGTATAATAAGCTCTTTTTTTTCATTGGATTTATGCATAGACAAGATTTTTTTTCGAGCAATAACAAAACTCAATCGTTTAGCCATTAGATTGGCTACCTGGATTTCAAGATTCGTAAAAGTACGCCCCTTTTCCAGATAATAGATTTGAATAACACCTGCTGTATCCCGCTCACGGGGATAAAGACGTGGGATATCAAGGGGGATAGCCATTAAGGAAGAAACCCCCTTTCGATAAATAATATCTTTATTTTGATAACGTTGATCTTCAAATATATCAGGTACAATAACAGGTTTTAGTGATTTGATGACCTCTCCTGCGATGCTGCCATCCAAAGGGATTACGTTCTCACGCTCATCTTCCTTATAAGGAAATAATCCGTATGAAAGCATTTGCCCTGTTTGTGGATCATAAATCCTTACTGATGCAGAGTGGGCGCCTAGAAATCCAACCATATAACGGCTTGCCATTTCAAAGATTTTCCGTTCTGATAAATCAGGATCAATATCAACTATTTCATCAACCTGCCTGGTAATCTGTGTTAAAAAATCTGATAGAATATGCTCTTGTATCCATCCCAACAATTTAGGCCAAAGTTCATTACTGACTGATATTCCATTCTTCCACGCTTCCTGTTTAAATGCCCCTATTATATTTTCTATATCTATCAACATAAATAACCTATTGCTGATTTATATTTGATGGACTCATAAAAAGTCTATCAATGGTTCAATGGCCTATCTGCGTGCGGAATGCACCGGCAGGCTAGTAAGCCTCCAAGAGGTGGAGGCAGGAATTCCATTTAAATTCACACTTTAAATGGTGGCGGGGCTGCCCTCTGTCGCAGGGTAAAAAGCATGAGTCCTGTTTTCATGATGATTAAGTAATTTTTTTCATATATAAAATGATCAGTTTCTCTAAATATCAAAGACACAGGTCAAATTTTATCTGATAAATTGCAAAAATAAGTGGATTGGACTTTCTAGTATAAAAGCCCACAAAAGGGAATTAAATTGATTTCTTGTAGTTAATATTGTGCAAAGCTGTATTAATGATGTTCTCATAATTTTATAATTTTAATTAATGTAACATTTTACAAATAGATCTTACAACTAATTAATTTATTCAATTTTACCTAAGGGCATAAATTACTATAAGATTCAGGATTGTCACAAACTGGCTTAAAAATAAGGCTTCCTGGTAAATCCTGTTAGAAAACCAGGCCTATCAGGCTAATATTCTCCAGACATTCCAGATGACAATGGAGTAAGGATTTAAATACAGTCTCTTATCCAGATATTCGATATAAGCTATTTTTACGTTTAGTGTACACATATATTGTGATTAAATAACATAAGATATGCAGTCTGTGGTGTACAATCGCTTATATCAAATATCTGTGGTCTTTTTTTTAATTGCTATATTTTTAAATAGTGATAAAATTAAATATTTTTTAATTCCTTACTATCAGGATTATTTTTCAAGGCGATAAGACCTTTGAAAAAGGTTAAATTTCATTTACATTCAAGAAAAGCAAAAATTTTAAACACAGGAATACATTAAGTATTTCAAGGATTAAAATTTGATGGACTTTTTACGAAGTTATCAAGCTTAAATATACCAGGTATTGATTTTAATAAACAAATTCTGTGAAGAACAGGCAAGGAAATGAACCCCCTGGCATACAAGTCTTGCCTCAACCCGGCAATATGCCCATACAAGCATGTATATATTGATAGAGATCTATGATAAATATCATCCTCGCAGTAACTAATGAAAGGATATAATGAATAATAATTCAAGAATAATAAGGTCCACTACTGTCTTGGCAGTCAGAAAGGATAACAAAGCAGTAATGGCCGCCGATGGCCAGGTAAGTCTTGGCGACACAATAATGAAACACAATGCTACCAAAGTTCGATATATGTATAAGGACAGGGTGATCGTAGGCTTTGCAGGGGCTGCGGCAGACGCATTTAATCTATTTGAAAGGCTGGAGGCAAAACTTGAAACCTTTAATGGCAATCTAACCAGAGCCGCAGTAGATTTGGCACAAGACTGGCGTACGGACAAAATTTTGAGACGTCTTGAGGCCTTGCTTCTGACAATGGACCAGGACCATACACTGATCATATCGGGTACAGGAGATATTATTGAGCCTGATGAAGAAGTTGCTGCCATCGGCTCAGGTGGGCCTTATGCCTTATCTGCTGGAAGAGCCCTGCTAGAGCATTCCTCTCTGGTCGCAAAAGACATTGCAAGGGAATCTATGCTGATTGCGGCCTCAATATGTATTTATACGAATGACAAGATCAATATTCTTGAATTAAAGCAAAAAGACTAAAAAACTAAAAATTGCGGCACCTTTAAACACAAAAATATATAAGGCATTGAAACAGCCGCAATAAATTACTTAAAAAAGATCCTGAATACTATTACTTTCCGAGGAAAAAATGGCAAATATAGGAACAATTAAAAGTGGGGCCAAGAAGGCATTGACACCAAGAGAAATCGTCTCTGAACTGGATAAATATATTATTGGGCAGGATGAGGCAAAACGGTCTGTGGCCATCGCCCTGAGGAATAGATGGCGTCGACAGCAGGTTCCCAAGGAACTTAGAGATGAAATTGCCCCTAAAAATATTATTATGATGGGTCCTACCGGAGTAGGAAAGACCGAGATAGCGCGTCGTTTGGCGCGTCTTGCCAATTCTCCTTTCCAGAAAGTAGAAGCGACAAAATTCACAGAAGTAGGTTATGTTGGACGCGATGTGGAATCAATGATCAGAGACTTAACAGAACTTGCGGTAAATATGGCAAAAAAAGATGAACAGAAAAATATTGATTCCAAAGCCCGTAATATGGCAGTAGAAAGGATGCTTGACCTTCTGCTCCCCGAAAAAAAGGACCCACCTCTCAACGAAAATTCTACAGAACAACTAAATGAAGAAAAAAGAGCTGATATTGAAACATCTTCCACGCGCAATAAACTAAGAGAGATGCTGATAGACGGAAAACTTGATGAACGTTTTGTCGAACTGGAAGTGAGCAATAATCATACGCCCATGGTAGAAATCTTCTCTGGTTCCGGAATTGAAGAAATGGAATTTAACGTTAGGGAAGTCTTTGGAAATATCTTTCCCGGGAAAAAGAAAAAACGACGGCTAAAAATACCAGAGGCAATGGAAGTCCTTTACCAGGAAGAATCCCAGCGACTTATAGATATGGATAAGGTAACCGAACAGGCTATCCAGATCACTGAACAGAATGGAATCATTTTTCTTGATGAGCTTGATAAGGTGGCTGGTACTGATTCTTATGGACCGGATGTTTCAAGAGAAGGCGTACAAAGAGACCTTCTACCCATAGTAGAAGGCTCAACAGTCACAACTAAATATGGCCCGGTCAGGACCGATCATATCCTTTTTATTGCAGCCGGAGCATTTAATGTAAGCAAGCCCTCCGATCTTCTACCTGAGCTGCAAGGACGCTTTCCTATCAGAGTTGAGCTGGACTCTCTAACAATGGAAGACTTTATTCGTATCCTTACAGAGCCTCAAAATGCCTTGATAATCCAATATAAAGCCTTGCTGGCAACAGAGGATATCGAGTTGGAATTTAAAGATGAGGCCATCCATGAAATTGCGCGAATTGCCAGTGAAGTAAATGAAAGGATGGAAAATATAGGAGCTCGACGACTCCATACCGTCATGGAAAAATTACTGGAGGAGGTGTCATTTGAGGCACCTGATATGCCTGAGAAAAAAATTACCTTCACCAAGGAAGAGGTCTTAGATAAATTACAGGATATCCTTGAAGATGAAAACCTGAGCAGGTATATCCTATGATTTCCCAATCTGAAAGGGCCAAAGTGCTTATTGAAGCCCTGCCCTATATCCAAAAATTTAGCAAGGAGACTGTTGTGGTCAAATATGGTGGAAACGCCATGGTCGATGACGATCTCAAACATAATTTTGCACTTGATATAATCCTTATGAAATTCGTGGGACTCAACCCAATCGTGGTTCATGGCGGTGGCCCCCAGATTGGCAGTTTTCTTAAAAAACTTTCCATTAAATCCGAATTCCTGGATGGTATGCGTATTACCGACAAACAGACCATGGATGTCGTTGAAATGGTGCTGATAGGAAAAGTAAATAAGGAAATTGTGACTCTGATCAATCAAAATAATGGTCAGGCAGTTGGCCTGTCAGGTAAAGATGGAAACTTAATTACAGCCAAAAAGCTTAAACTGACAAAAAACAAAGGTGATAATCAACCACCAGAAATAATTGATATTGGTATGGTAGGAGAAATAGTATCGGTAGACACAACTGTCCTCACGAGCCTGATTGAAAGCAATTTTATACCGGTTGTCTCACCGGTCGGAGGCAGTAAGAAAGGTGAAACTTTTAACATTAACGCCGACTTTGTAGCGAGCCACATTGCGACAGCCCTCAAGGCCAGGAAGTTAATCCTCCTCACCGATACACCGGGCGTTTTGGATCAGAGAGGAAATTTAATCACGACTCTCAGGTCTGAAGAGATCCCCCAACTTATTGAAAGAGGTATTATAAAAGGCGGAATGATTCCAAAAGTGGAATGTTGTCTTAATGCCCTTGAGGGAGGAGTAAAGAAGACTCACATTATTGATGGAAGACAGGATCATTCCTTATTGCTCGAGATCTTTTCACGAATCGGCATAGGAACAGAAATTATTCCCTAAAAATATATGGCATTGTTAATTCCGGATAATTCTGCATATTATAACATTTTACAATAATACAAAAAATAATTTAAGACTATTTTTATTTAACAATGCCATATATATTAGCTATTTATAATTGACTTGCACAAACATCAATTTAAGGATGATTAGGAAAATGAATGATCTGAAAGAGAATACCATGGCAAGTGCTGACAAATATATGTTCCAGACTTATGGCAGGTTTCCCATCACTCTTGTAAAAGGCGATGGCTGTCGGGTCTGGGACGATAAAGGCAAGGAATACCTGGACTTTGTAGGGGGCATTGCTGTTTGTTCTCTTGGCCACAGTTCTCCCATTGTTACGGCAGCACTTGAAAAACAGTCAAAAGAGCTGGTACATGTATCAAACCTGTTTTATACCAGACCTCAAACCGATCTTGCCAAGATGCTGGTCGACAATTCATTTGCGGAACGGGTCTTTTTCTGTAACAGTGGAGCTGAAGCAAATGAGGCTGCTATCAAACTTGCACGTCGCTATGGAAATGAACAATTTGGCAAGGATAAATATATCATTATTTCCATGCAAAACTCTTTCCATGGCCGCACCATGGCTACTCTTTCAGCAACAGGACAGGAGAAGATCAAACATGGGTATTCTCCTCTCCTGAATGGGTTCAAGTTTGTCCCTTTTAATGATATAAACCTTCTTGCAAAGGCTTTGGATGACTCAGTATGTGCTGTCATGATTGAGCCAATCCAGGGTGAAGGAGGAGTAATATGCCCTGATCCTGACTATCTGGCCAAGGTAAAGGACCTCTGCAAAAAACATCAGGCACTGTTAATATTCGATGAGGTTCAGGTAGGGATGGGAAGAACAGGGAAGCTCTTCGCATATGAACATTTTGGGGTTACACCTGATATCATGACCCTGGCTAAGGCCTTGGCCAATGGTCTGCCTATCGGAGCCATGTTGTCAACGGAGGATTTGGCATCTGCCTTTGGGCCGGGAAGCCATGCTACAACCTTTGGGGGGACTCCTTTGGTAACTGCTGTTTCACTGGCAGTATTAAACAGCCTTTTAAATGACGGCTGGATTGAGAACTGCAACAAAACAGGCAAGTATTTCAAAGAACGTCTGCAAGACCTGGTAGATAAAAAGGACTCATGTGTGGAGGTCAGAGGAAAAGGTTTGATACTTGGTCTTGAAATAGATAGCCCAGGAGCACCCATAGTGCAAACCTGCCTCAAAGAGGGCTTTATCATTAATTGTGCTCAGGAAAAAGTACTACGCTTTCTGCCACCTCTGATAGTAACTGAATCGGAAATCGATTTGTTGATTAATGTTCTTAAAAGAATTTTATAATTCCCTTAAGGGCCTATATTCCTTATAAATCAAGAGAAACAATGAAAAAAGATCTTTTATCCATACTTGACCTGTCTGAAGAAGAAATTTTGGCACTGATTGAGCGGGCTATAGTTATAAAAAAGGAGAGCAAAGTTAACAACAAACAATTTAGAGGGCAGACCCTCGGATTGATGTTTGACAAGGCATCCACCAGGACCCGTATATCTTTTGAAACAGCGATGTTCAGGCTTGGAGGACAAACCCTTTTTTTAACTCGGGGGGATACTCAATTATCAAGGAATGAACCGGTTAAAGATACAGCCAGGGTCCTGTCCAGATACCTGGATATCATCGCCATCAGGACATTTTCCCAGGATTTTCTGGAAGAGATGGCTTATTGGGCAGACATTCCAGTAATAAATGCCTTGACTGATATGTATCATCCCTGCCAAATTTTAAGCGATATGATGACTATCAAAGAAAATAAAAACAATCTGGATAAATTAAAGATAGCCTGGACAGGTGATGGTAATAATGTGGCCCATTCCTGGATCAACCTCGCCAAGGTACTGGATCTTAATCTTTATTTAGCTTGCCCTCCTGGATATTTCCCTGATCCTGAAGTAATGAAAGGTGCTGGCAAGAATATTGTGGCTACAGAATCTCCCCATGAAGCTGCCAAGGATGCGGATGTTATCAATACCGATGTATGGGCCAGTATGGGCCAGGAATCTGAAATTGAACATAGACGAACTATTTTTAATAAATATCAGCTCAATAGCGCATTACTAAAAAAATGCAAACCTGATGTCATTGTCATGCACTGTCTGCCAGCCCATCGTGGAGAAGAAATTACTGATGAAGTATTAGAAGGCGCTCATTCTGTAGTTTTTGACCAGGCTGAAAATAAAATGCATCTTCATCAGGCTCTGCTGGAAAAAATGTTATCTGCAAAATAATCAGACATGAGGGGATAGTACCTTATAAAATGACCTCAGGAGAAACATCATTGGAAAACGAAATAAAAAAGATCGTATTAGCTTATTCAGGCGGCCTGGATACATCGGTTATCCTGTCATGGCTCAAAGAAACCTATAAATGTCCGGTTGTTGCTTATGCCGCTGACCTTGGACAAGGTGAAGAGTTGGATGGCATTCAAAAAAAAGCCTTGGAAACAGGGGCGGATGAAGTCATTGTCGAAGACCTGAAAGAGGAATTTGTTCGTGACTATGTATGGCCGGCAATGAGGGCTAATGCTATCTATGAATCCACTTATCTTCTGGGAACATCTCTAGCCAGGCCTTTAATTGCCAAAAGACAAATCATGGCAGCCAGAAAAACAGGAGCAAACGCAGTAAGCCATGGGGCTACCGGCAAGGGAAATGATCAAGTTCGTTTCGAATTTGCTTATATGGCTCTTGAGCCAGACATGAAAATTATTGCCCCATGGAGGGAGTGGCAATTTAAAGGTCGTGAGGACCTTATTGATTATGCCAGGGCAAGAAATATCCCAGTCCCTGTAACCAAGGAGAAACCATATTCCAGTGATCGAAATCTTCTCCATATAAGTTTTGAAGGCGGTATTTTAGAGGACACCTGGAATGAACCGCCAGAAGATATGTTTGCCATGTCAGTCTCGCCCCAAAATGCCCCTGACAAGACAACAACTATTGAAATTGAATTTATTAATGGCAATCCTGTTGCAGTAGATGCTGTTCAGATGTCACCAGCTGTACTTCTTGCTCATTTAAACTTGATAGGGGGGCAAAATGGTATCGGAAGGGTGGACATGGTTGAAAATCGCTATGTGGGCATGAAATCACGAGGTGTTTACGAGACACCAGGAGGAACAATCATAAGAACCGCCCATATTGCCCTGCAAACCATAACTATTGACCGAGAAGTTATGCATCTCAGGGATTCACTCATCCCTAAATATTCTGAAATAATATATTATGGCTATTGGTTTTCTCCTGAGCGGGAAATGCTCCAAAAAATGTTTGATGATACAGAGAAGAATGTTAGTGGTATAGTCCGGCTAAAGATCTACAAAGGAAATTGTATGGTAGTTGGAACTAAATCATCATCATCTCTATACCATTCCGATTTTGCAACCTTTGAAGATGATCAGGTATATAATCAAAAAGATGCTGAGGGATTTATACGTCTTAACGGGCTACGACTCAAGATAGCCTCTATCCTCAAACAGGGGTGCAGATAAACCTCATTAATCAGGTGATTTCTATGACACAAAAGATTTGGGGAGGTCGTTTTCGTGAAGAAACCGATACTCTGGTAAACAGGTTAAATGCCTCAATAAGTTTTGATAAACGTCTCTATCCATATGATATTAAAGGAAGCATTGCTCATTGTAAGATGTTAGCCAAACAGGGAATCATCAGCGATGACGATGCCTCTAAAATCCTTGTTGCACTAGGTGAAATCCAAAGAGAGCTGGACCGGGGAGTTTTTTCCTTTGATGAAAACTATGAAGATATTCACAGCCTCGTAGAAAAAACCTTGATCAATAAAATTGGATCACTCGGTGAAAAAATTCATACAGGTAGAAGTCGTAATGATCAGGTGGCCCTGGATATGCGTCTCTTTGTAAGAGATGCCATTAACAGGATAAAAGATCTTATCAAAAAGACACAAAAGGCACTTATAGAACTTGCTGAAAAAAATATAGATGTAATTATGCCTGGCTACACCCATCTTCAACGAGCTCAACCTGTACTGCTACCCCATCACTTACTGGCTTATTATGAGATGCTTAAAAGGGATTATGCCCGTTTTGAAGAGGGATTCAAGAGGGTCAATATTTTACCCTTGGGAAGTGCTGCCCTGGCAGGTTCCACATTTGATCTGGACAGGGAATTTGTAGCCAATGAACTATCTTTTGATAGCATCAGCGCAAACAGCATGGATGCGGTCAGTGACCGTGATTTTGTTCTTGAATTTCTTTTTAATTCATCAACTCTGATGATGCATATGAGCCGCTTAAGTGAGGAATTAGTAATCTGGTCAACCCAGGAATTCGATTTCATAACTATTTCTGACAGCTTTTGCACAGGCAGCAGCATCATGCCTCAAAAAAAGAATCCCGATCTGCCAGAGCTTATACGGGGCAAAACAGGACGAGTTTATGGAGACCTTTTATCCTTATTAACAACAATGAAAGGCCTGCCTCTCACATATAATAAGGATATGCAGGAGGACAAGGAAGTTCTCTTTGACGCAACAGATACAACCGAAATCTGTTTAGAGGTTATGGCTCGGCTCCTTTGTGAGGTTACTTTTAATAAAGAAAAGATGGAAGCCGCCACCACTAAAGGATACCTGGTGGCCACTGATTTGGCCGATTATCTTGTAAGAAAAGGGATAACCTTTCGCCAGGCCCATGAGATTGTTGGACAGATGGTACTCTTCGCCCTGGATCAGGGCAAAGAACTTGAACAACTTTCTTTGGACGAAATGAAGACCTTTTCAAGACAGATCAATAAAAATGTCTTTACCTGGCTTGACGTAAGATCATCCCTGAAAAAAAGAAATCTTCCAGGCGGAACAGCACCAAGTGCAGTTAAAAAGTGCATTCAAAAGGCAAAGAAGGAGCTGGAAGAATGATTCAGAAAGGGGGCATTTTTCTCCTATTATGTTTTTTCCTGACCATGCATCTGGCATGCGGTAAAAAGGCCCCTCCTTTTCTGTCCAAAGGACAATGCCTTTTACAATTAACGACTCTCAACGGGACATTTAAAGATGGGGATGTAGAATTAAGCGGGAAATTGCAAGCTCTGGATGGAAAAAAGTTTAACGCCAATAACATCCATGGTTGCAGGATTTACCATGCGTTATACTCATTTAAGAACCCGCCCTGTGAAGGATGTCCCATCGACTATCATCATTATACTGAAGTCAAAGGAGATCTTATTAGTAAAAATATTTTTCTCTGTAAGTTTAAAAACATCGACAAACAAGGTCTCCATTTTTTCAAGCTTCATCTAATAGACAATCTGGGCCATATGGGTCCGCCTTCACCCCAGTTAAAATTGTTAAAAAACGAAAATTAGAACACCAGGTTAAGGAATTTTGAAAGATAATGAATCACTTTAATTATAAAGATAATCATCTTTATTGTGAAAACATAAAAGTTGCAGACATAGCCAGAAAAGTAGGGACACCTTTTTACCTTTACTCCCATGCAACCCTTAAACAACACTTTAAAGTATTTGATAATGCCTTTTCAGGGATAAAGCATTTGACCTGTTTTTCAGTCAAGGCTAATTCCAGTCTGGCAATACTCAGGCTCTTTCTTAACGAGGGAAGTGGACTTGATATCGTCTCTGGAGGAGAATTATTTCGGGGCCTGAGGGCAGGTGTACAAGGGAATAAAATTGTATATTCCGGTGTTGGAAAACGAATAGAAGACCTGGAATATGCCATAAAATCCGGGATCTTAATGTTTAATACTGAATCATCCCAGGAAATTCATACCATTGATGAGGTAGCAGGGCGCCTTGGGAAAAAGGCACGCATCGCCATTCGAGTTAATCCTGATGTGGACCCTCAAACACATCCCTATATCTCCACAGGTCTAAAAGAAAATAAGTTCGGCATTGAGATCAATGAAGCCTTTAATCAATATCTTGTGGCAAATAGACTGCCAAATCTGAAGGTTGAGGGAATCTCCTGTCACATTGGTTCGCAGCTGACCAGCATAAGGCCTTTTGAGGATGCCCTTGTTAAGGTAAACAAATTGTTTGAAGATCTTAAACATGCTGGTATAATAATAAAATATCTGGATATCGGAGGTGGATTGGGAATTACTTATAAAGATGAAAAGCCACCCCACCCCGATAAATATGCCTTAGCCATTAAAAAAACCCTTAACAACCCTGATCTCACCTTGATCACGGAGCCGGGGCGAGTTATTATGGGTAATGCAGGAGTTATGATAACGAAAGTTATCTATTCCAAAGCAGCTGGCGAAAAACTTTTTTATATTATGGACGCTGCTATGAATGATCTTATGCGGCCCAGCCTCTATGATGCCTTCCATGCAATTCAGCCAGTAGAGATTTTTCACCGTAAAAAAGTTACTGCTGATATTGTAGGTCCTATCTGTGAATCAGGCGATTTCTTTGCCAAAGGACGGGAAATGGAGGCCTGTCAACCTCAGGAGCTAATGGCTATAATGAGTGCAGGGGCTTATGGATTCACCATGTCTTCCAACTATAACTCCAGGACTCGACCCTGCGAAGTTATGGTTAAAGATAATTGCTTTTATATAATAAGGAGCAGAGAAACATACGAAGATCTGATAAGAGGTGAGATTATCCCTGATTTTCTTGAAAAACCCTGATTGAATTATGGAATCAATAAATTTTTTGAAAATGAACGGAAGTGGCAATGACTTCATCCTGATAGATAACAGGGAAGGCCAAGTCAAGGAGGAAGGCATGTCTTTGCTGGTAAAACTGGCCTGCAGACGAAGGGAGTCAGTAGGCGCAGACGGTTTAATCTTTGTGGTAAAATCCAAGGAATACGATTTTGGCTGGCGTTTTTTTAATGCCGATGGCAGCGAGGTGGAAATGTGCGGCAATGGTGGACGTTGTGTCTCCCGTTTCGCCTTTTTAAAAGGAATTGCCGGTCAAAAAATGACCTTTGAGACTATCGC
>DAOWOF010000189.1 GCA_030642205.1 Desulfobacteraceae bacterium
GGTGATGTTGTCTGCGTCGGCCGATGTTTGTGCATCGATGGCCGTTCCTGTTGTCTGATTGATTCCCTCAAAGAGAGAAAGACTTACAGTAGGGATAAAAGTATCCTCAGTCGAGGCATCGATTATTCGGCCGTTGATTATACCTGATTCTTCTGATGCAGGGGCAAGCATAATCGTTCCTAAACTATAAGTTTCAGTGGTTTCCTGTATGGTAAAATTACCAAAAGACGCTATATAGTCAGATATGGTAAATGTGATATAAACAATTCCACTTGGGATATCTTCTGCTAAATAGATACCTGATTCATTTGTTGTTAAACTGGCAAGCAGCGCTCCACCCTCACTTTCAAAAATGGAAACCGCAACTTCTTCCAGGGCTCCAGATGTTGCGCCATCCACTATAAAACCGGTAACTGTCTCTGAGTGGGCATTAAGTGGTAAAATGAATAATTGAAATATAACGAGGGTTATTGGCAAGCTCTTTAATAAATTTATTTTCTTCATGTTTTCTTTCCAGAGGTTAGATATTAATCTAGGTTAATTTAAAGCATGATGGGTGTTTTTGTAAGACACTATTTATACGATAGAGAGATCTGATCTTAAATTTTGCAATAATTAGACCATAGAAGATTATGACAAGAATGACGTGTTTACGTAGCCAATGAAAACGATTTTAAGCACTCTACAGTAAATTTAATCTTTTATAGGATCCAGATTCAGGCTGGAAGAGGCCGATTAATTCCGAGGGGTTACGTCAATGAATTGACATAATCCCTCGGTTTTTTTATTTGGAGGTTTATTGATGTCTTGCCAGAATGACTTGATGATGCCGTAGAGAAAGATCTTTTAAGGTCTTAAGTAATTTTTTGCTTATATTTAAAAATGGGGGCAAAAATATCCTGTGATATTCTTTGAAAATCATTATCAAGTGGGTCTATAGCCTTAAAGCATAGTGAAAAATATTGATCCGAACTCTCACCTTCCTGGAATTCGTTGCCCAGCCATTCATTCCTGGCCGTCTCAAGCGCTTCTTTGGATGATTTACCCTGTTTAATCATATGTGCATATTTCCATGATGATTTTGGAAAAAAATGGAGGGGTTTACACATCCCATGGCGATACTTAAGTAAAAGCTCTTCAAGTATAATTGATGATCCTTCAAGAGGCGGATATTCCCATGCAGCCCAATCATTTTTACCTTTCTGAGTGGCCAAGCCGATCAGGAAGGTTGTGCATTGATAATTTT
The DNA here is from genome assembly GCA_030642205.1 of Desulfobacteraceae bacterium. Taxonomy (GTDB): domain Bacteria; phylum Desulfobacterota; class DSM-4660; order Desulfatiglandales; family Desulfatiglandaceae; genus DAOWOF01. The sequence continues at coordinate 1,247 of DAOWOF010000189.1, forward strand.
CCGGCTTTATAGCGTTTAAGACAAGGTGTGAAATCCAGGCCTTCAAATGATCTTTGGGAGAAATAATCCCATAGCGATAGATGGTCATCCCTGATGAATAGATAGATCCAATCTCGCCTTTAAGATGTATGCCCCCTATCAATAAATCCACTGCCAGTGGCTTTTTTAGAGGATCTTTAAGATAATGTCTGGTTTTTTTAACAAATGCATTAATATTTAAACAGCTTTTACGATAATAACAATCCCCCACCCTCCCATGCGGCAATTTTCCGGCAGCTTTCAGTGAGGGCAAAAAATTCTTCAGATCATAATCCTCAAGACTTTTTTTAATCAGGTCGTCCTCTATAAGATATTTATCCAGCCCTTTAAGTGTGAAGCTTTCTGTTTCCTCAAGCGGTTGGGCTTGTTCCTTAAGATCTATCCCCAAGCCGTTTTTTAAAAGGAAACTGGCAGGGTTTACAAAAAATTGAGCAAGATCAGCAATATTCAGTTCTTTTGATCCTTCGGATGGTTTTAAGCTCTCACGAAAAAAGGACAGGGGGATTTTCCTATGACCAACCAGGCCCTTAGCAGCCTCTAAATACTCTTTTGAATAGCTGAATAGCTTTTCATTATCTCTAAAATAGGCCGGGCTAAAGGGCTGTAAGGGATGGCTGATAAGGATATGTTTATATATATCTGATCCTTCAATCCAATAACCCTGCTCAATATAATCAAGAAGGTCTTTAACCAGGATTGATGGATCTAACTGATTATTACCCCTGATATCCTGCCCCACATAGCTGATATAAAGCCTTTTTCTGGCCGAAAGCAGCGTCTCCAGAAAAAGATACCTGTCATCCAGGGAAGGTGAATAGTCCCCCTGCCGGGGATTTTTAGCAATCAAATCAAAACTTATTTCCAGAGATTGCCTGGGATAGGCATTATTATCCATGCCTAGAATACAGATGATTTTATAAGGAATGGCGCGCATTGGCAACATGGAAGAGAAGGTCAGGGTACCAATCTTAAATCCAAAGCTATCCTGCTTAAGAAGTTGTTCCAGATACCATTTAACAGCCTTGATATCAATTTTATCCTGAAATCCGGATATCTCATATATATCATTAAGGCGGATTAAAGCGCGTCTTATTGATTCAAGTTCGGGGTCCAGTTCATCCTCCGAAAGAAAAAAGCCGTCAATGAGTTTGATTAAAAGCCGATTCCATTCCTCCAGGGTTTTGTGGCTTTTCATGGCTTTAACCTGATTAACAAGCTGTTTAATAAAATCATAAAAATTTCCCAATAAAACAGCCTCCTGGCCCTCTAAGGGGCCATATGGCAAAATATCCTGAAACAATTGGCCATTTTTTTCATGCATGGCGTAGCCTAGAAAGAGGCGTTTTAGTCCCATTTTCCAGGTGTTTTCAGTAGACCCCGGAAGACCCATTTGATATCTATCCTGTTCATCAATGGCCCATCTGATACCAGTCTCTCTAACCCACCTGTAAATGATATCCACGTCCCTGCTATCCATGCCAAAACGTCTCCTGACAGCCTTGTATTTTAATAGATCGGTGACTTTAGGAGCTGTAAATCGGCTATTAGAAAAATCGATGATTTTTAAAAAAGCCTCAAAGATTTTACCTTCGCCCTTCATGTCTTGATTTGCGATATTAAATGGTATCAATGGTTCATTTTCATCGATTTGATTAAAAACTGCCTGGATATATGGCGCATAAGAATTAATATCAGGCATCATGACAAAAATATCTTCTGCAGTCAGGTCTTCGTCCGCGTCAAACATTGCCAATATTTGATCATGAAGCACTTCGATTTCTCTCATTGGGCTGTGGCAGCTATGTATTTGGATAGATAGGTCATCTCTGTTTACTGGCCTTTTTGCATCTCCTGGACCGGCTGGCTGCCGCAGACATAAAATATCAGACTGGACGGCACTCAAGAGAGAGTCCTCCCGAGGCTTTTCAAAACATGTTTCGCCTTCGGCCTCAATCTTGTCAATCATATCAAAAAAATCTCTTCCCAGGATGCCCCAGGCAGATAACAGGCTATTTCCCTTTTTGATATAAGGCTTCCTTGTTGAATGAGAATCTTTCTTTTTTGCGTCTCTTTTTTTTACTCCCCAGTATTTCCTGCAAGGATTTATCAGGAAAAGGTTGACCTCTGAAAATTTACCCAGAGCCGCAAGAATCTTAAGATAAAATGGAGGTAATGCGGATATACCAAAAGCTGAGACCCTTTTAGGTAACAAGCCCCGGAGTCGATTTGAGCTCGCGTCAATTATCTCATAAAAAGCCTTTGCCTGGGCTGCCAGATATGTTTTTCCGTTGTTTGTAGAAAGTTCACGAAATAATACTGCCTGCCAGGTTGTTTCTTGCCCTTTCCCCCATTCAAGGATCATTTCCGGCCTGTATATCAGGTACTGGTTAAAAGTGTCAGCAATCTTCTGAGCCAGTTGCAGCTTTTTCAGATCTTCGCAAGGCCTATCAAGATAGGCCTTGAGGTCTTCAAACCCTTCCCTTTCGAGGTATCTGGGCAGGATGTTCATTAGTTCCCATGTCATGCCGCCAATATCAAGTGCCGGCTGTTTAAGAAGATGAGGTAAGACCTGAAAAAAGATTTGATTAACAAACGCGTTTGGGAAGAGAAAACTCATATTGGCGCAGATTGCGTTTTTCTGAGCAAGTTCCAGGGAAATCCATTTTGCCATGTTCATACTCTGGACAATAATTATTTCCTTTGTAAAAGGGCAAAAGAGAGGTTTCTGGAGAATTTCAGACAATTTTTTGGAAAGAATCTCAAGGCGATTACTGGTAAAAATCCTTAATCCGGGCAATTGGACCTCCAATTATTAATTACTTATTGGTGGATGAATAGAGTGAAAAGGTAAATAAACCCTCTAATGTTTTTCTTATAAATAGCCGATCTAAAAGAATCAACAGTAAAATAACGTTTCTTGACGAATATTAAAGAATGCATTTTTTCAAAAGAATAGCACTGTTTTTATTACGAGGCTGATATGCAAAAGAAAATCTTAGTGGTAGATAACCACCCTATCATTTTGAAATTCATGGTTGATTTACTCGGAAAAAGGGGGCATCAGGTCTTAACCTCCGATGATGGCCTTTCTGCCCTTGAAATCTTAAAGAATGTTGTTCCTGATATGATTTTTGTCGATCTTATTATGCCAAATATTGATGGAAAGAAATTATGCCAAATAATTCGCAGCCGACCTGAAATGGATGATTGCTGCCTTGTTATAATCTCTGCCCTTTCGATTGAGGATGATCTGGATTATCTTGGAATGGGCGCTAATGCCTGCATTGCCAAGGGGCCATTTAATATCATGGCCAAAAATATTCTTAGGGTTATGGATCTTGTCGAGAAAGGAGATTTGAAAAGAATTGAAGATCGGGTTCTGGGTTTTGAAAGTATTGCTCCACGAATTATCACCCATGAATTGATCTCAAACAAACGCCA
>DAOWOF010000268.1 GCA_030642205.1 Desulfobacteraceae bacterium
ATAATCTTGACCGCGATATTGAAAGGGCGTATCTATTGCGTCACGGGTCGTCCCAGGGATATCGCTTACGATTAATCGCTCATGACCAAGTATCCGGTTTATTAAGGAAGATTTTCCTACATTAGGCCTTCCAAGGACGGACACTCTGATTTGGTTTTCAACAGGTTTTTTTTCTTTGATGACAGGGGTATCCTGGATCAAAGCCTGTATGAAGTCCCTGACTCCATACCCATGGGCAGCTGAAATTGCAAAAACTTCATTAAATCCGAGTTTATAAAATTCGAAAGCCAGATTGGCATGCTCATGGCCATCAATTTTATTGGCGACCAAAAAAATTTTTTTTTGCCTTCGACGAAGCAGATCCGCAATTTCTTCATCTCCAGGCATAATGCCATTCCGGGCATCTACCATGAAAATAATTCTATCAGCTTCATCAAGGGCTTTGATTACCTGGTCACGTACTTGATTTAAGAGAGGACACTGATCCTGATCCGAAAAACCTCCGGTATCCACAAGAGTGAAAGAAATGCCTTCATAGGTTATTGATGTGTATAATCGATCTCTTGTGATTCCCGGTCTGTTGTCAACCAGCGCGTCTTTTCTTTTTGAAAGGCGATTGAACAGGGTAGATTTACCCACATTAGGCATGCCTACAATAACAATTAAATGACCCATTTTTTTTCCATTAAAACTAAATTTGGTTGTAACTTTGCAATAAGTTAGGGTAAAATAATATTAAATTATCTTTTTATCTGCCAGCGACTTTTTACGAGGCATGAGCAGCCATCAAGCAACCTTGGCCTGTTGAGAATCTTTTATTAGGTCATCAATGAAAAGAATTTGCTTGAAACTTATTTTAGAAGTTACATTTATTGATTATAAAAGTATTGTTTCTACTAAAAAGATTATAAATACAATAATTCATCAGTTTGAGGCAATAAAAAAATCTTCTTTTGACAATTGCTTTTTCTTGATATTGTAAAAGATACATGTTGATCTATTTTTTTAGCCTTGTATTCTATTGGATTCAAGGATCAATTAAGGTAAATTGCCTGCTTTTTTTAAAAAATTTCAGTCGGAGTTTTTCATGAATGTCATTGTTAAAGATTTAATGGTCCCAATATCGGAATATGCCACTGTTCCTAAGGGTTCAACGCTGTTTGAAGCTGTTCTCGCGTTAAAAAAGGCACAAGATGAATCTGATCCTGGTAAATACTATGATCGAGCTGTTTTGGTCATGGATAAAGACAATCAGGTTATAGGAAAACTCAGTCAGTTGAATGTGATTAGATCTCTTGAATCAGAAGATAAACAGATGAAAAAAATCGAGGAGAATATTCAATTTGGCTTTAGCCCAAATTTTATTACCAAAATGAAGAAACAGTACCGACAGAAAAGCCATTCTCTGAATAAAATTTGTTTATTACCTGCAAAAATGAAGGTGGAAAATTGCATGAAAACCCCTTCCGGCTATGAATATATTGACGAAGATACTCCTTTAGATATTGCTATGCACCAGCTATTAATGGGGCCTTATTTGTCTCTGATGGCTACCAGAGATAAAGATATTGTAGGGATATTACGGTTGTCAGATGTATTCACGGCAGTTGTTAATGCCATGAAAGAAAACGAATCAACAAAATAGGTAAGGATATGCCATGAAAGAACTGAAAAAACTTTATAATAAAATTATCCAGAGGGCAAATATTAACCTTCGGGAAATTAAAATAGATACTGCAGCTTACATCCAGAATCTTATTCCATTAAGCCAATTACTCAAATTCTATGCGTTTTACGGCGTTTCGCCTAATCATCCATTAAACTTTCATTTCAGACATTCCAATCTTTCAGGAAGTTATTTCCTGGGAAAATGCAAAGTAACAGACTCCCTGCTCTATAAAAGCGATATCAGGGGCGACGAACTAAAGAAAAAAGGAGAGACGTTTCAGTATAAAGAATTCAATATTCCAATTAATAAGGATGAAGGAATCTATATAGAAGGCAGTTTTCTTGCCAAGACTCTTGTTCATAATTTTTCCCATGACCCTGAAACGCCTGAAATGTTCTATGTTAGGGATACCATATCCCTGCCTTATGCCAATATACATGGCTCCCCTACTAATGGAGGTTTTCTGGGGCCATTTTCAACCATAGACTTGACAACAATACATGATTGCATAATTGGAACATTTTCATACCTGCAAGTTGGAGAAGTCAGTCATCTTAACATCCCGCCCGGGACAGTGTGGATCCGGAGCCCGGATGAATTTAATTTTTTGTACCGGCACCCAACTGATCAGTTAAACGATTATATTTATTATGCTCAAGGCACTTCGCCTCAAGGAAGATTTATCGATTTTATTGAAGATCGCAAAGAAGCTTTTCAGGTTGTTTTTGATAAGCTTAATCTGGAACAGCCGATACCTGTTCCGGACAGCGCTTCACTGGATCGTTATGCTGTTGCAAAGTGCCAGACAAATATCTGTGAAAATGTCCTTGTTGCGCAAAGGGCATTCCTTCAAAATGCATGGCTTGGGGAGGGATCCAACGCACAGGAAAACTGTTACATTATTAATTCACGACTGGAGGGTTTCAATGTTACCGCACACGGCGCAAAGATCATTGAAGCAGATCTTGGGTATAATGTATTCGTAGGATTTAATAGCTTTCTAAGAGGCCGGCCTGATGGCAGATTAACAATTGGGAATGACAGTATCATCCTGCCACATACAATTATTGATGCAAGAAAACCTCTGAATATCCCTGAAGGCCAAATAGTCTGGGGCATGATAACAAGTAAGGATGACCTTAAAGTCAACAGCCTGCCAATAGAGGACTTCCAAAAGATTGAATCCTCTTATTCTAGCGGAAATATGTTTTATGAAGGCGATGGAAACAGCTTTATTACCGCGTTTAGAGACAGGATTCATCACATCCTGGAAGCTAATGGCGCTTTTTTTGATGGATCTAAACATAGAGGTCATGCGCAGAAAAATCAGAAGATATCATTTAATACCATTCAACCATACCCTGAAGGGGATCTGGAAGGACTGTATCCAACTATAATTATTCGTCCTTAAAATTTAAATAGAGCCTGAACGAAAAAACTGGTTTTCGTTCAGGCTCTATTTAAGCAAATCTCAATGAACTTCAAAAATTATATGTGTAACATC
>DAOWOF010000102.1 GCA_030642205.1 Desulfobacteraceae bacterium
AAGAGCTCTTCGTGAATCTGGCACCTGGATGAGAGGAATACTATAAGGATTTGGCAGATTGCCTTCGGTTTTTTCCGCGACTACAGCTATCGCGCCCTGTTTGATTGCATGATTAATGAACTTGTGTCCGTCAAGAGTATGACCCTTTAATGCCACAAATAAATAATCTTGCCCGACTTTTCTGGAATCACAGGCAATACCTTTAATAAAGGCTTGTTTATTGAGATGGAAATTCGCAACCGTTATTACCAGGTTCTTTAGTAATTTCTCAATATTCATTGTCTTTGAATCCTTGCCTGCATTGAACCTTACTTCGATCACACAATTTTCAACGTAGCACAACTACGCCTGCGGCTTTGTCCAGTCAGATCAACCAGTCCAACCTGAATCTGAACGCGATATTATCCAACTTATTTCCGGACAAGTCCTAAGTCGGAGATTTAAAGTATACTTTAAGTGAGCGTATCCCCTTCAGAGCTGATCCGGCTGCCGGTTCTTGCCGAAAAGCCAAACCGGAACCTTTTAAAACCACTTTAATGCCCAGTGCCCTCCCTTTATTAAGGACTTCACGCATCCCCAGACCTTTTAAGCTGGGTAGAGAACCAGCTTTAATCCGAATGGGGTCAGGTGGAGGTGGTGGAGAATTTAGTTGTTTATCTAAACCTGATCTTGCCACATTCCTGGCAAATCTGGTACTTGGATTAATCCTGAAATGATTTAAAGCCCATTGACCTACTTCCTTGAAGACAGGGCCTGCCACGTAACCTCCAAATGGAATCCCTCTGGGTTCATCAATAATGACTGCAATGACCATTTTTGGCCTGTCAGATGGTACGAATCCAACAAAGGTAGCAATATGTTTTCGCCTTGAATATCTTTTTGTTTTTGGATTGACCTTTTGGGATGTTCCAGTTTTGCCGGCAACTGTAAAACCCATAATTGCAGCCTGGACGCCAGTTCCATCCTCGGTTGCAACTCCTTCAAGGATATGGGTTACCTTTAGGGCCGTTTCCCTGGAAATAACCTCTCTGATTACCCTTGGTTTGGTTTCTTCCACTTTACCATTTTCATCTATAATCTTTTTGACCACATAGGGCTTCATCAATTTTCCACCATTGGCAATTACCGACATGGCCATGGCTAATTGTAGTGAAGTAATAGTCATTCCCTGTCCAAAATACATATTTATTTCTTCAATAGGCTTGATACTTTTAATACCCCTTAAAAAGCCATTCCTTTCTCCTATGAGGTCTATGTTTGTTTTTTCGCCAAAACCAAATTTTTTTAGATACTCGTAAAACTTTTTATAACCGAGTTCCTGACCTATCTTGACTGCACCTATATTGCTTGAAGTTTTAATGATATCAGCTACATTTAAGATCCCTGCTTCATGGGTATCATGAATTATATTATTCCCTATCTTAAATTCTCCCTGTTCACAATCAAAAAGGGTCAGAGGCGATACCACTTTTTCCTGCAAACTGGCTGCTAAAAGAAAGGCCTTCATAGTAGAACCTGGCTCATAAACATCTGTGATAGCTCTATTGCGCCATTGAGAAGGTTTGCACCTGGAAAAATTATTAGGATCAAATTCCGGTACTATGGCCATTGCCAGGATTTCTCCATTCGCAGGATTTACGACCAAACATTGGCCACTTACGGCCCTGGACCGTTTTACCGCTTTTTTGAGGGCCTTTTGTGCATTGTATTGAAGATCCTGGTCAATGGTAAGCACCAGATCATGAACTCCATTATTAAAAGGCAGTGTCTGCGTTACGGAAAAAGCTCTTCGACAGGCATCTCGTAAAAAAGTCAACCTGTATGGAGAGCCCTTTAATATGTGGTCATATTTTTTTTCAAGGCCTTCAAGCCCCTGGTTATCAGCCCCTACAAAACCAATCAGATGAGATCCTGTCTCTCGGGCGGGATAATATGATCTTAGCTCAGGGACTACTACAATTCCCTGCAGGGACAAATCCTTGACCTGTTTACCAAGGTCGGAAGAAATTTTTCTGTTCAGCCAAATAAAGGAGCTTTCTTTATTTAATATTCTCATAAGCTGATTGCGATTTCGCCCCAGGATGGGGGCCAGCTTAATGGCTGCTTCCTTTTTGTCTTTTATATATTTGGGATGCGCGTAGACAGAGGTGACTTCAATACTGAGTGCCAGCTCCTTACCTTCCCGATCATAGATAGTTCCCCGTTTTGAAGGTATAATTTTTGTTTTTAAATAACCAGCACGAGCAATAGATTTCAAGTGCTCTCTTTGGATCACTTGAAGCTGATAGGCCCTGAATATGATAATACCCAAGCCGATCAGAAATAAGACTTCCACCAAATAAATTCGAAACCGGATCCATTTTTTATCGACAACATTCATGGTAAAATAATGATTTGCTCAGGCGATGGCTGGTTTAGCCCTAGCTTTTCCATAGCAAGCCTTTCCAGGTTTTGGGTTGATTTCAGATATGCCAGCTCCAGCCTCAGGCTTCTGTTTTTTTCTCTTAAACACTTTTCTTCTTTTTGTAACTCGCTAATATTATAGCCTATTTGTGTCCGTTCAAATGTTGACCAAACATAACCGATTCCGCTGATCATAAAGATCATAGACAGAATTATGGCCAAAGCAATCTGCCTTGTATTGATATCAAAGATCTGTCTCTTTATGCGGGTATTCTTAATTCTGACACCAGTTGTGGCGTTACGGATTCTTTTCATATGTGATGATTTATCTATCTTTTTCATATCAAATCCTTTCTGCTGCCCTTAAGATTGCACTTCTTGCTTTCGGATTTTCAGCTATCTCTTTATTTTCCGCTTTTATCCCTTTTTTAAATAAGCGCTTAAAAAGCGGCCTTTTTCCACAGACACATCTCGGAAAATCAGGTGGGCATGTGCATGGTCTTTCCCAAGTTGCCATGGATTTTTTTCCAAGTCTATCTTCAAGCGAATGATAGGATAAGATTACTAATCTGCCTTCCTGTGCCATAAGTAAAGGAATCTTGGCCAAAAAGGTCTGAAAATTATTAAGCTCTTGATTGATAGCTATCCTTAAGGCTTGAAATGATTTTGTTGCAGGGTGTCTTTTTCTGGGGCTATAGGTTCTTGGTATTACTTCCGCAATAATATTTGCCAACTGGAGGGATGTCTTTATTGGTTGTTTTCTACGCGCCTGAGCAATGCTCCCCGCAATTAATTTTGCCCTTTTTTCTTCACCATAATTTTTTAATATCCATGCAATTTCCTTTTGACTTTTTTTATTAACCAGATCAAATGCTGTTTTCCTGTCATAGGGGTTCATCCTCATATCGAGCGGCTCATCTGCCTTAAAGCTAAAACCTCGTCCAGAATGTTCCAGTTGAAAGGTGGACATCCCCAAGTCCAGAAGTACCCCATCTACCTTGGGGATGTTCTTTTCCTTCAGGATTACATCTAAATCGGCATAATTTGCTTGAATCACATCTACCCTTATTGTTTGTAAGGCTAGCCTTTTTGACGACAGCTTTACAGCTTCAGGATCACGATCAAGACAGATTAAGCGGCCTTTTGACGAAAGTTTTTTGCAGATGGAAAGGCTGTGCCCCCCCGTTCCCACTGTGGCATCTACATAGATACCTGCGGGATTATTAACAAGATAATTTGTGACCTGCCGGACAAGAACCGGTTTATGCGGGTATTCCAGTTTTATACTCTATATCCCTAATTCTGATAGGGCCTGACTGGCATCCGGAAAGTCGTTTTGAGCCTTAAGAAAGATATCTTCCCATTTTTCCTTATCCCAGATTTCAAATTTTTTCAGCTGCCCAACCAAAAATACTTCTTTCTTCAAACCTGCAATCTTTCGTAATTCGGGGGGCAGGGTAATTCTTCCTTGTTTAAGTGGACATTCTACAGCGCCTGAAATAAAATATCTAAAATAGGTAACGACTTCTTTTTTGAATTGAGGCAGGTTCATTGCTTTTTCCTCAATATCCTTCCAGTCATCCCTGGTATAGGCCCAAAGGCATGCTTCATGGTTAGTTACGACTAGACAATCGTCCCCTTTTTCATCTAATATGATTTTAAACCGTTTAGGTATTGCTAAACGGCCTTTGACATCAAGATTATGTGTTGAGCGACCTTTAAACATAGATTTCTTATATTAATGACACTTTGTGCTACTTTTTACCATTCTGTGACACATTAGTGCAAGAATAAAACCACATGTCAAGGGAAAAGGAACAAAGCATTAAGCTATGATATTAAACGATAAAACAGTCATACTGTTTTATCGTTTAATTGATCTGTTTTTACGTTAATTAAGTTAAAACAACAACAGGGGTATCCAATTTACTGGAAGTCTTTCAAAATATTATATAATTTAAAAAAAATTCATATCTTAATAACAGGTAAGCCCTTATTGAAAATAAACAGTAATGCTTGTCAACTTATTGACATATGTTGTGATTTAACGAATAATCGTTCAATTCATTCAATAAATGCAGACATCCCCTGAATGTATTAAATAGTGCCTAAATGAAAACTATCGTTTCGAAGTCTGCGTTTAGATCAAGGTTTTAATCCTTAAAATATCCAATGTATTCCTGCGGTTATAATTTTGATCTTTCTTGCCCTTGACAGATAAACGCAGACTTCGAAAAATCCTGAATTTTTGTTAAGACAATAAATAAAGTTTTATAAGATTTAGCCAAAAATCTTTTATGGATACTATGGAGTTTCAGATAATTGATTTTAAAAGGTCACCAAGTTTTTAGACCTGAACTTTATCCATGGAGGATGTTATGGCAAAAATGGTTATTCTTTTTTTGATCATCTCTTTGGTTTTTGAACCAAATTTATGGGCGTCACAATACTTGATAAATGTCTTTGATGAATACTATGGGGTCTGTAATATCCTTTATCGCCGTGCTTTTCATCATGTCTGGGAGGTTGATACTGTATATGGTAAACGTTTTCTGGTTTTAAGGAGTGCTACAAATAATGCCTATGAGCGTTCTCACAGGGAAAAAATAAGAAAATACCTGAGTGAAAAGGCCTCTTTTAAAATTAATGTGCCAGCCAGTGAAGATAACCATTTTAGGTATAGCCTCCAAAATAGCATGATTATAAGAGTTAATATTAATTGGGTTACCAAATAAGAGTATCCCCTTGATTCTCATCGGAAAAGAAAATTATTAAATGGATAAAATTATTATTGAAGGTGGTAGGGCATTAAAGGGTAAAGTGAAAATTAGTGGGGCAAAAAATGCCGCTCTACCAATACTTGCCGCTTGCATCTTAACACCCGGCTTACATGTGCTGGAAAATGTTCCCAGGCTTAATGATATCAAAACCATGAAACGAATCATGGCAAAATTTGGAATCAATTTTGCAAAAAAGCAAGGCCTCCTTGAGGTTAATTCCAATAATGTCCTGGGTTTTGAGGCACCCTATGACCTGGTCAAGACCATGAGGGCTTCAATTCTCTTGTTGGGGCCGCTTCTGGCGCGTTATGGAAGGGCCAGGATTTCTCTTCCTGGTGGATGCGCTATTGGAGCCCGGCCAATTAATTTTCATCTCAAGGCTCTGACGGCCATGGGCGCTGACATATCCCTTAATCACGGGTATATTACAGCGCAAGCTGGGAAATTAAGGGGAGCGAATATATCCTTTGACATTCCAACTGTGACAGGGACTGAAAATATTATGATGGCTGCTGTTATGGCCCAGGGGCAGACTATTTTGAGAAATTCCGCAAAGGAACCTGAAGTTGTTGATCTGGCGAATATGTTACGCGGTATGGGGGCTGATATTGAAGGAGATGGGACTGACACAATTACAATCAATGGGGTTAAGGAATTGCGATCCGCAAGGCATAAGATCATTTCTGATCGTATTGAAGCTGGCACTTTTATGATTGCGGCCGCCATGACTAAGGGAGATATCAAAATTGATGCCTGTTGTCCTGAGAATCTCAGAGCATTGATGGATAAACTGGAACATGCTGGAGCAACCATTAGCTTTTTTGATGATTGCATCTCTGTTAAAGGCCCTGACATAATAGAGAGTGTTGATATCAAAACAATACCCTATCCTGGTTTTCCATCTGACCTTCAGGCACAGTTTATGTCCATGATGTGTATTGCAAAAGGATGGAGCATGGTCAGGGAGACAATATTTGAAAATCGTTTCATCCATGTAAGCGAGTTAAGGAGAATGGGCGCCAATATAGAGATTAATGGCAATCAAGCCCTGATAAGGGGACAGGAACAACTCTTTTCAGCTCCGGTTATGGCGACAGATCTTAGAGCGAGCGCTTGTCTTATCCTGGCAGGTTTAGTGGCAAATGGGGAACGGACTGAAGTACATCGCATTTATCATCTGGATCGAGGATATGAAGATCTGGAAAAAAAATTCAAGGCCCTTGGAGCCTCAATATGGAGGGAAAAAGTCATATCTTAAATGATGTTTAAGCGCCCCTTGATAGCAATCCTGTTATCTTATGGAGTGGGCATTCTTATGTCCCATATGGTCTTTTATAAAGGGCCATTTATTGTTTTGGCCATCTTTTTTTTGGTTGGCGGCTGTTTATTAATCTGCCTTTTTACAAATGGCGAAAACAGTCTGTATCTGCTACTTCTTCTCTTTTTTTTAAGCGGTATTCTCCTCTCTCTAAATACTCAAACGACCTCTGTAATCAGCTCTCTTGCTTTAAAACGTAAAAAAGTCGTAATTGAGGGATTGGTCCTCGAGCCGGCAAGATACCTTAAAAATACGGCAAAGATTAAGGTGCGGGCGCATCAGATATTATTTGAAGAGCAAAATATCCGATTAAATGAAGATCTGATTGTTCATATCTACTCCCATATTCCACAGCTACAACCTGGAGAAAAAATTTATTTTCCCGCACGTTTAAGGAAATTCAGGAATTTCAATAATCCCGGCCATTATAATTATAAATTGGCAATGGAAATAAAAGGCCTGTCCTGTGGGGCATCGATTTCTGACGGCCGTTATATTGTCTCCATGGGAGCGGGAAGACTGCCTTTTCCACAAAGATACCTGGAATATATCCAAAGACCACTTAGAGAGTTCTTTCGAGAAAGACTCTCTCCAAATAATAATAATCTGTTAAGGGCCTTGATCCTGGGGGAACGTCAGGGGATTAGCCTCAGTTTCAGAGAACCCTTTAACCGTAGTGGACTGGGGCATATCTTTGCTGTATCAGGTCTTCATATTGGTCTTGTTGCCTGGTTAAGTTTCTTTTTGATAAAAAAGGGGCTATCTTGTTCCTATCGATTGATTTTAAGTGTTGATATTCGTAAATTAGCAGCCTTTTTAACATGTATCCCCGTGATTGGCTATACCTTCCTGGCGGGCTCGGAGCGGGTCGCGGCGGGTTTGGAGCGTTTGGGCTACACGCCCGTGGCGCGCGCGGAAGAAGCCGACGTGGTGCTTCTCAACACCTGCGTGGTGCGCCAACAGCCGGAGGATAAGGCCGTGGGTCGCTTGAACCAGCTCCGCCGCATCAAGCAGCGACACCCGGAGCGTATCTTGGCGTTGATGGGGTGCCTGGTCGGTGTGCGTGACCCGGCCCCCTTGCAAAAACGCTTCCCCTGGGTGGATGTGTTCCTCCCGCCCTCTGACCCCACGGCGTTGTGGGCATATCTGGCGGAACGCGGCGCTCTGGACGAAGCGCAGGAGCTCATCGTTGACGCGGAGGCGCGCCGCCTGGCCCTGGGGCGCGTGGATACGATCCTCCCGCCCTCCAGGGCCGGCCAGGTGGTGAGCGGATACCTGCCCATCGTGCTGGGCTGCTCGCACGCCTGCACCTACTGCGTGATCCCCTACCGCCGGGGGGCGGAACGCAGCCGCCCGCCGGACGTGATCCTGGCCGAGGCGCGGCAGTTGCTATCCCAGGGCATTAAGGAAATCACGTTGCT
>DAOWOF010000218.1 GCA_030642205.1 Desulfobacteraceae bacterium
AACGCCATTCAACGGGTTGGAGATTCAAAAAAAAGATAAACAAATCCGTAAAGAGATTGATTCTATAGTAAAAAGCCTGGCCCAGAGGACCAGGTTTTTCAAGACTGAATAAAAAAAAGAAAAGTCCGGTTAGCATTTCCTATTTTTTGTTTTAAAGGAACCAACCGGACTAAGTGTGCATATTTAATTTATTTGGCAACAGTTATTAATCAAGCTAAATTATATTAGCAACGGTATATTAAACGCCAAAAAATAATGTTAATCTATTTAGTTATTAATTTGTAACCAATAACTCCTGCAACAGCTCCTGCAGTTAACAGTACAGCTTGTCTTAACAGAGTCATCGGAAGAAAAATCGAATATTTTCCTGGAAACCATCCACCATCAACAGTTATCATCTCTTTACTATCAAGTTCAGTTACATTATATTTTTTTATATCCATCTTGAACACTCCTTTTAAAATTATATATAGTTCATGCAACTGCTGCCAAATAATTTAACCAACTTGTTAAAGCCTTCAGGTGTAAAGTATATTTGGCCCAGCAAAAAATATGCCATACAAATGTTTATAAGATAACCGATTGACTTTACACTATTTTTTTGAATATATAAATATAGTTTGAAAATTATTGTAGGGATTAAGAGACACCGTTAAAACAATAAAATATTCAACTGTTTGAATTTACTATGTTTTGCCATGTTTGTTTTTTGGGACACTTTATTTGATTTTAAAGATTCCCATTTTTCAAAGTCCCAGGCTTAATGTTATTAAGATGCGACCCCTTTTTCCTTTTGGCCAACCTGTGCCAGGCCCTTGAAACCCATCAGGTTACAAAATAATATCTTTTTCATGTCCTGGTTTCAGAAGATGTCCCGCTGGGAGACAAGACCATGAGGTTATAGGGCTGGTTTACACATTTTGACCCTTTAAGCAATTTATATCCATCCTGGCTGGTTGTCAAAGGAAACCGATTGATATATGATTTTCCTATTATAGAAGCCAGGCTACCCAAAACCATTGGAGTTTGATCCAGACATTGAAAAACGGGAAGACTATAATATCCCCTTAAATTAATTTTGGGGCATAGTTAATTTATTGACCTTACAATTCGTAGTTGAACAATTTTATCCAAAAGCTAGCTTTTCAGTCAAAGGTTCTTCAATTTCCTTTTCTATAAAAGGGAAAATAAATCCCTGGATATTAAACCGGATTTGAGATAATTTTTCATGAAGCTGTCTCCTTGATTTAATCAATTACTTAATTAAATCAACAAGTTAAATTAAAACATAGAGACAACTTCTTTACCATAAGTATTCCTCCGTTGATCAAAATAATTTATTTTTTTGTTTCTGCAAGAGGCTCATGTTTAAGGAGATTATATGGAAAGTATTAAAGATAAGGTTGCTATAATTGGTATGGGTTGCTCCAACTTTGGCGAATTATGGGATACAGATGAAGAAGATCTCATTATAGACGCTACCCATGAGGCTTATGCTGATGCCGGAATAAGCCAGGAAGAAATTCAGGCTGCCTGGGTTGGAACAATTATGGGGATGACAGGAGCAACACTATCATCGCCATTAAAATTGAACTATATCCCTGTAACACATGTGGAAAATGGTTGTGCGACAGGATATGATACTTTAAGACACGCAGCCTTCGGGCTTGCTAGCAAATCATATGATTTGGTCCTGGCTGTTGGTTTTGAAAAACTCAAAGACGAGGGTTATGGCGGGATTCCAGTAAGAAAAGCCGCGGACAAGATTCATCCTGTATATGGATATGGCAGATCAGGGCCAAGTCTATATGCTTTGGCAGCTACACGCTATTTCCATCGTTATGGGTTAAGCCGTGAAGAAGGGAAGATGGTTCTTGCCAAGATTTCTGTAAAGAGCCATCATAATGGCGCAAGGAATCCCAAGGCACACCTTCAGTTTGAAATAAGCCTTGAGCAAGCCATGAATGCGCCGATGATATCATGGCCTTTGGGATTATTTGATTGCTGCGGGGTTACAGATGGCGCGTCAGCCGCAATAATGTGCAGGACTGAGGATGCCAAAAAATATCGGGATGATTATATTACGATTAAGGGCTTTGGGTTGAGTGTGGGACCTGGCCAGGGCAAGATCAATACGGATTATGATTTTACGCATTGGGAAGAAACAAAAAGAGCCGCCCAATTTGCTTATCAGGAAGCAGGGATAAAAGATCCAAGGAAGGAGCTGGATATGGTCGAGCTTCATGATTGTTTTTCTATTGCGGAGCTAATTGCCTTTGAATCTCTTGGGCTTTGTGAATATGGCCATGGCAAGGAAGATGTAGATTCAGGCGCGATTACTCAAGAGGGTGATATCCCTGTTAATTTGAGTGGAGGATTGAAATCTTTCGGGCATCCTGTAGGAGCCAGCGGTGGCAGGGAAGTCTATGAGATATACAAGCAGATTCAAGGCAAGGCTGAAAATCCTTCCAGACAACTCAAGAACATTAACCTGGGATTAGCGCATAACCAAGGTGGACACCCTGGGAAATTCATGTGTGCCACCTGTATTATTGGCAGACCCTAGCAATGAGAGAATACTTGTTAACTTAAGTTTTAAGATATGACCTGTTATTCTGTTTTTGGCCCCTTTTCCGTGCTTAATTTCAACTTGTTATAATGTTATTGGAACAGGGCAACCACGGGGGGGTTGCCCCTACATTGTCATTACCTGATGTTGTTCATCGTTTTAAAACAATGGCCACAAAACGATATGCGGATGAAAAATCCTTACCGAAAAAGTTCCATATTTTCCTTATTATCCCCCTTTTGTATCTTAGGTAAAACCAAAGTAAAAACTGATCCCTTGCCCAATTCACTCGCCACGAAAACCCTTCCGCCATGGCCCTCCACGATGGCCTTTACTGCTGCCAATCCTAAACCAAAACCTTCTGCTTCCCTTCCAGCCTGACCCTGATGAAAGGAATCAAAAATATATGGTAGTTGATCATATTCTATGCCAATCCCTTCGTCTTTCACTTTGACAATCACCTGCTCGGTAGTTTCATTAGTTGATATGGTGATTTTTCCCTTTCCATCTGAGAATTTGATAGCGTTGTCCAGAAGATTTGTAAAAACTCTGCGTAACTGGCGGGTATCAGCCTCGATAATGGACAATCCCTCCTCATTCTGCAGCACTAGTTCGATCCCTGCTTGTGATGCTTTCAGCCGATAAGAGTCCAAAAGCTCCATCAATTCTTTATCGAGAGAGATGGAGCTGAAGTTTAATTTCAATTTTCCTGTTTGCAACCTGGAAAATTCCAAAAAATCATTGACCAGGGATTCAAGTTTGCCCGATTCATCTTTGATAATACCAAGATATCTTTTTACTTTTTTTTCGTCAGTATGCCTTCCTTTTTTTAGAAGTCGAAGGGCAAATCCTCCGATAATGGTGAGAGCAGACTTCATATCATGGGCAAACATGGAGATAATATTCTCTTTTTCCCTCTCTAATTTTTTTAAATGCGAAATATCCTGAAATGACTCTACACCTCCAATGAGGGCGCCTTTATCATTAAATAAGCCTGCCGTACTCATCCTGATCGGAATAGTTTCTCCCCACTTATTTACAATAGTTGAAGTCGCGAGGGAGACAGGCTTATGACCATGTAAGACTGTTTTTAATGGGCAATGGGCATGGCACATGGCGCCTTTGAGTAATGCCCCGCAATATTGACCTAAGGCTTCCTCTGAAGAGTACCCTGTTATTCGTTCAGCCCATGGATTAAACCCGGTAATCTTCCTGTCCGCGTTGACCGTAAGAACTCCAGTAGGAAGGCTGTCGATGATAAATCTGTAGAATGCCAGGTCAGAAGAATATTCGCCTTTCTCTTTCACTATATCTGAATTTTTATCAACCATAAAATACCTTTATTTGTTTCAGTTTATAATTCTGCCCAAAGGCTATTTTCTCGCCATGCTTAACTAAATGGCTGTCTGAGGGCTGGCTTCCCTCTGGAAGATCCATTTTTGCCACAAATTACGCAATTTAAAAGCCAGATCAATCTGTCGCTTTTTCGAGAATCTCAAGG
>DAOWOF010000048.1 GCA_030642205.1 Desulfobacteraceae bacterium
CAGTCATCTCCTTCAGGCTGAAATTCTCTGGCATTAATTACAAGGGTTGTCTCCTTGTCCTTTGGAGGCCTTAGCGCTTCCCTGGACGAGAAATCAATATAGGCATAAAGACTGTCCTTATGTTCATCAAGCCTGGGACAGGAAGTAAAGATCTCAGACAAACTGTTCCCTACCATTTGTATAATAGAGCCGCGTTTCTTGTCCCTGGTAGGAAAAATGCGATCATTAATAAAGGTCAGAATTTCAATAACCTTGGCTTTTAGCTGATCATTTAATTCTGCTTGCTTGACTAGTTCACCCAGGATGTGTTTTATATCTGAAAAATTCCAATTAGCTATGTTGGTGATACAATAATTTTTAAGATACATCAGATCATCGGTGTCAAGACCAGCTATGATTTTTTGGGAGATAGCTAAAGCCTCTTTATTGGCTGATAATCGAATATTAATATCGTAATGTTTTTGGTTCTTTGGAATGTCTATAAGCTGGCCAAATTTATTGGCTGTTTCCAGCACCTTTGAGCCATCTCCCTTGCCTGAATCCTTTACGGTAAAGGTGAAAGCTCCTCCGGTTCTCGCGCTGCCACCCCGGGCATTCCAGTATTTATCAGCAATGGGGCAGAAACGACTGTCCTCTGCGGCAATATTCTGGAGGGTTGCGTCAATTGCTTGCTTTTCTGAGCATACCAGTCCTATCTGGGCTTCTTCCCTTTCCTGCAAAGCGAATACTTGTGGTCTTAACATTGCTGTATCGGTAATACCTATGAGCTGAAAGAATTTCTTTGCGGGATTATTTCGTGCGATTATAAAAAACCAGGGTCCATCGGGTGAGGCTTGTAAATGCTGGGATTGGATATACCTGTAAATATGTTGTTTTTCAGGAGGCAAGCTGTCAAAATCATATTCCGTGGTAGGCGCCAGGGCCTCAATAATATATTCCATGGGATAGTTGAATGTCCGGCTGTAGAGATCCAGCAGGAGGGCTGAAACCTCAGTATCTGTAAGAAACTGTGGATATATATTATGTTGTTTTAAATATTCACTTACGGAGTAGTAATTTGCAAAATCTCCATTATGCACAAGGGCTTCATGCATGCCTGGAAAAGGGTGGGCTCCGCCAGGGTGCCATAGTCTGCCCCTGGTAGGGTAGCGCTGGTGGGCAATCCATCCATGGGCCTTAAAATCTTCAAGACAATAATATTGTGTAACCTGCTCAGCATAACCTACAACTTTAAGGATCATTACATTCCGGCCGTGGGACAATACAAATGCCTGTTTATCTCCGAGGGACGCGTAATATCTCTGGTTAAGACGTGTTGAATTCTGGTAAACAAATTCGTCTTCCAGCTTGCTGGGTGCAAGATCTCTGAGCTGATTTTCTTCCCTGAATCTAGTTAAAACTGCTTCTTTTACCCTGACCAGATAGCGCCAGACATCCGGGGGCCTGACTTCAAGCCCTATTTCCCGATAATCGTCAATGGTGTCAATCTGTTCCGCTTTATGGATATCAAAAAAGGGGATTATATTGGTTGCCTCTACATCAGGCCTGGATTCCAGATCAATATAGGCAACCTGCAAGAGATAATGGCTATCGAGAATGTCCTGGGTAACACCCAGGTCAGAAGCAGATAATCCAACTGCGGCGATGCCGCCCCCTTTTCCATTGCCGCGGTTATGCATTTGAACCGATGGCTCGTAAATATGCCGTCCGCTTATTGGGATAGAGGCTATGAATCCGGTTACACCACAGCCACCTTCCTCTGTACTCTTGTGGAGAGGTGTTTTTATCCTGGGCAGTGTTGCCCGTGAGTCTAGTATTCTGTTTATTATATCTTCACGGTAGTGTTTCATTACTTATTATGTCCCTTTAGCATTTAGGGTTCGTACAGGCATTAAATAATCATATGTTGTTGAGGTGCTGGTTGATATTTTGCTCTTTCATCCTCGTCAAGATAATCAAGATGAACCAAAAGATCGGAACGTCCCACCAACTCCTTGATGCTTTGCATTCCAAATTCTCTTAATAGAGAACACCACTGTTTACGCCATGCGAGATACATGTTGACGATACGTTGTTCAGTGTATTCTTCAGTAGTCATTATACTCAATTCAGGGTCAGTGGTCGCAATTCCGCGTGCGCAGCCGCGACCGCTTTCACAATTTGTGCAGCGGATACATTCAAGTGCTATCAATTCAGCTGTTCCTATAACGACTCCATCCGCCCCAAGGGCGATGGCCTTGAGTACATCCATGGCATTACGTATTCCTCCGCTGGCAATCAAACAAATTTTGTCGCGGACACCTTCTGCTACTAAAAAATTATGGACTTTTGGGATTGCATATTCAATCGGCATGGCGATATTCTTTTTAGCAATATCAGGAGCTGCGCCAGTCCCTCCATAACTACCGTCAATATGAAAGATGTGGGCTCCAGCGTAATAGGCTCCTATTGCCACCATATCAACATCAGTTGGAGTTGATACCTTTACGGAACACAGGACCCTGTTATTGATTTCTTTCATCCAGTCCAGATGCTTTTTATGATCTTCCACTGAATAAACGCTATGAAAAGGAAAAGGAGAAAAAAGGGAAGAGCCTATAACGGTCTCCCGCATGGCAGCAACCTCCTTGGTTACCTTTTCGCCCAATAGATGTCCACCTAGTCCTGGTTTGGCGCCCTGTGCATATTTAAACTCCATAATTGGACAACGCTGGATGGTCTCTTCCTGTACTCCAAAAAGTCCTGTTGCCACCTGAGTAATGACATGCTCTTTATAAGGCAGCAGCTCAGGCGGATATCCTCCTTCGCCTGTGCAGGTCAGGGTGTTAAGACGTTTGGCCATACGGGCACGGCCTATCATCACAGACAGGGCAGTTGACCCGTAAGACATTCCCCCTCCATAGCATGGGATTGAAATTGTTATGTCAGGTCGGTTATCACCAGTCTTATTGAGCTTTACGCTGGTGTCGATTTCTTCATCATCAAGTTCAATATACTGATCAGGATCTGCTTTGATAAAACGAATTTTATCAAAGCCCCCTCCAGAGTTTCCCAGATTATATTCCAGATCAACCTTGGGGAGATCTCCAGTTTCCGCCATTGCAAAATGAGCGAGCATCATTTCCGCGGGCCAACGATAGTCTCCTATGGTTTCCATGATTGGATTGAGTCGTAAAGTCAGGGCCTTGGCAGGGCAGCGATCAATACAATAAAAATCGTTTTCCTTGCATTTAAACCCGATGCATTTATGTTCAACTGGTCTAAAAGGACGGGAATAATTTATTGGCTTCTTATGAACTCCATAGGGACAGAGTTCAGCGCATAGACCACATCCTATACAGTTGGAATTTCTTTTAATGGTATATTTTCCAATTGTGTTGCGAAACCTGGAAGGCGTTTCTACTGCTTCCGGTAACTTTACTTTTTTAATATCATTACCCATGAATTATCCAGCATTAAAATTATTAATCAGGAAAGGTTGCTTTACTGCCCTCAGAAAGAAGGCACTTTTCTCTTGCCAAAGATAGGGCCAAAATTTTCTTCTTCCAAATCTTCAAACCACATTGATCTGCCTACTTCTCCCTTAAGCCTTCTTACTTCCCTGAGACCCATGGCCCCAAGCAATTCAAGGATTTGATTCCGCCAGGCACCCATAAGATTCATAATCCGGGCACAACCATATTCAGAATCAATATCTTCAAGCTTAACCGGGCAGGAAAGACCATCCTTACAACGTAGACACATCCTGCATTCCATCGCGATAAGAAGTGAATTATCAATAGCAACTGCGTCAGCACCGCATATTATTGCTTTATTTACATGCTCGGCCATGGCGATTCCACCTGAAAAAAGAAGATTGATTTTTTGGCGGATGGCATTATCAACTAATTTGAGATGTATTTCTCTTATTACATCCTTTAAAAAACGGGGGTCTTCAGTATTAAGTTCGCGACCATCTTTATCAGCGTAATAGTGAAGTGTATCCACCTCGGTTTGGGCCAGCTCAAGGGCAATATCACTTCCCTGGGGTGTAAGAGGAATCCCTACTGATATAAAAAGATCCTTTTTGATATTCCTGAGTTTTTCAAATTCTTTTTCAATACCCTTTTTATAGGCCAGTTCCACCATCTGACAGTTTGCTATAATATCAGAGTAAGAGGCATAGTTGTCACTGGTCAGCATTGGGACAAGGTTATTGAGATAAGGTTTGAAGGTATCGTTAATATTAGCGGGATCGATAAGGACAAGTGTCCCGATTTTGGCAGCAGCCTTTATAATTGATAGCAGGGTATTTGTGCTCAGGAGCCCAAAAGAAGGTAGCTGGAAAAGGATAGGTAATGGCAATTCCAGAATTGGCGGCGGTTCTATGGCAAGGCTCATATCTTCATTAAATGATAATCGTTCAGGCCTTCGAGAAAGTTCAATAGATGTGTTAATATACTCCCGACCGTGGATTCCGTCTCTGGTAGGACGGACAATCTCTGACATATCTGTCCACATGGAATCAAATCCTTGACCTACGAAGGGGCCTCTGTAACCGGCTCCTGAAACAGGAATACTGCCGGTATGAGCCTGATACCATGTGCGATGGAATATGTCAGCGTTCCAATATTGGTCACCAAGGGTGCGGTATTCGGGATTAATAACCCTGGAAAAGATTCCTTTTGTACATTCCTGGATGCATCGCAAGCAGCTCATGCAGGCATATACATACTCTGGCTCTGCCATGGAACTCATATGCTGATAATTATCCTTGAAAATGTTATATACACATTTTTTTTTGACGCATTCCCTGCAACTCCCCGCGCAATCTTCCCTGAATTCAATGGTTGTATATTTGCCGATGGGCTGAAATCTGGGTGGGGCCAGGGATGTTTCAATATGATATTTTTTGGGCATGCTTCCCCCTATTTAGTGCTTAAGGCCGGCGGCTTTGACAATTTCACTTACTTTTTCTTCCCATTCGATGGCCATAATATGAATTCCGTGGATTCCTTCAAGCTGACGTAGTTCGGCAATGGTTTCCAGACATATCTTTATACCTTCTTCAGCAGCCTTTTCTTTGGGAACTCCTGCCATTCGGTCTATCACGGAATCAGGTATGTCCATTCCAGCAACTTTATTCTTCATGTATCTCGCCATTCCTGCCGATTTCAGGGGCGTCACTCCAGCAAGGATATGGACCTTTTCTGTTAAGCCTTCCTCATTTGACTGCTTTATCCATTCTTTAAAACGATCCATATTATAGATACACTGGGTCTGAATAAAATCCGCGCCGGCCTCTATTTTTTTGGCAAGTCGAATAACCCTGTAGTCAAAGGGGTCAGCAAAGGGGTTTGCGGCTGCGCCTATAAACATGCGTGGCGGATTTTTTAATTCAAAGCCGCTCATGTCACAGCCCTCATCACGCATAATCTTGATTGTCCGGATTAGATGCATAGAGTCAATGTCAAAAACATTCATGGCTTCCGGCTGACTTCCAAAGGTTTGGTGATCACCCGACAGACAAAGGATATTTTTTATTCCCAGGGACCAGGCTCCAAGGATATCAGATTGAAGGGCAATTCTGTTCCTGTCCCTGACTACCATTTGCATAACCGGCTCCAGGCCCTGATTAAGAATATGGACAGAGGCTGCAATACTGGACATCCTTACAATAGCTGTCTGATTATCTGTAACATTAACCGCGTCAACAACACCTTTTAATAATTGTGCTTTATGACGTACTATCTCGGGATCTGAACCTCTGGGTGGTCCGCATTCTCCGGTAACCACAAATTTTCCATCAGATAATAATTGCTGTAAATTGCTGGGGGATGAACTATTCATATAATATGATCCTCTCTGACTAATTTTCTCGGTCCGCCAGATGTGCTGGGACGCCAATCCTTGGGAGGAATATAACTTCTGATATTATCCAGTTGTCCCAGAATTTTGAGCCTGTCTATAATCAGCTGCCACGCACAGTCAGTATCAGGGGCTACTTCGCATTTACCGTTCCGTGAACCTCCGCAGGGGCCGTTTAATAATTTTTTAGAGCAACGTGTAATGGGACAGATACCACCGAAGGTTGCCAACTCACAGTTGCCGCAGCCAGAACATTCTTCTGTAAAGAGACCCGGATTTTCCTGGATACCAATAAAGGAGGTGTTGATACCAGGCAGTACAGGAGATGTGGCAAACCGTTTGGCGATGGCCTGAACACCTGCTCCACATGCCAGTGAAAGCACCGCATCGTTATTGCCTATACTTTCGGCTGCCTCCTGAATAAATTCATTCTCACATTGTCTTTCAACGGTAAGCTCATCAATTTCAATTTCCTGATGATCTTTTTTGAAAGACAGTCTAAGCGCGCTGGCAAGGACTGCAACTTCATCTTCTCCGCCGGCAAAACAGGTCTTAACACATGTGCCACACCCCAGGATAAGTATCTTTCGGTATGGCTGGATGCTTTTTATTATTTCCGCGATCGGTTTTTGTTCACCTACTATCATTGATATGCTCCATATAGGTAATATTTATCCATGAATGGCTTGTTTATTCTGTTTTGCCATTCTTGAATTTTCTTGGGACTTGTAAAGCGCCATCAAAGTTAGAAAAAGGGGACTGGCAGGCTATTGGCTTCTTAAGAGTTTTTACTGCGTTTGTTATACCATTATCTTTTCGTTTCAGATAACATTTATGAGGCTGGATTTGGTCCTAAATCAGTCAGGTCTGTTAAGATGGTATCGATAGCTTTGCTTATGTTTTTTTCATCCCCCCGGGAAAGATTAAATATAGAAAGACGCTTTCCATCCAGCCCTATCTCATCCAGTAATTTCTTTACCCATGCAACTCGTTTTTTTGCTCTTATATTCCCTTCGACATAACGGCATTGTCCTTCAGGACAAACAAAGACAATGACGGCATCTGCCCCGGACTCAAAGGCCCTCAACAGGAAAACATCCTTTACCATGCTGGAACAGGCCATTTTAACCGTATGTATATTACAATTTTTGTCTTTGATTATAGGAAAAGAGTCAGATTCATTAAAAGAATTAATACAGTAAAATAATGTTATTTTTGGTGTAAATTTGTTTTTCATGATGTTTAGGATCTAATATCCTTTAATTATTATCTCTGAATTTCCAAATCTATTATATTATTACCTCGTAAAAAGTTACTCTGTGCCTTTTTACGAGCCCATCATTATATAAAAAAATAATAAATAAAAAAGACGTCCACTCCTAAAATAAAATTTAGGGGATATGACGC
Organism: Desulfobacteraceae bacterium; assembly: GCA_030642205.1. Classification (GTDB taxonomy): domain Bacteria; phylum Desulfobacterota; class DSM-4660; order Desulfatiglandales; family Desulfatiglandaceae; genus DAOWOF01. Next base: position 7,255 of record DAOWOF010000048.1, read on the forward strand.
CTTTGTCTTTTCCTAAATACCAAATAAAAAAACGATTCCCAACATCATTGTTTAGAAATCATTCTAAATTTTTAATTTTTATTGAGGCTCTTGCAGAAAGATAAAAGAACAATATCTAAACACAAGATATTTCCTGTGTCTGCAAGGACCTTTCTATTTAGATGTAATTGTTTCATTTGTCAAGGGAAAAATAATAATTATCAACTAGTTAGTAAAACTAATAGATTTGCATTTGTTTTAATCACAGCTTAATATACTTCTTGTTCTTTTAATCTTCTTTTCCTGATCTTGACACAGGATGGAAATTTACTTGACCTATGCCGGTATCAGGATGTTAGTGTTTAGGGACAAGGTAGTTAATATCAGAAAAATGATCCGCTCAGATGCGATAATAAGCTCAATATATAACCATAAAAGTATATCAAGGAATTAATGATTTTGGATAAAAACAAAATCTCTTCAGGGATAAGCAGGCTTGATCACCTGCTTGGCGGCGGGATTTTTATTGGGGATAATGTTGTCTGGTATGATGAGGTGGGCAGTCTGGCTCTTGTCTTTTATCTGAATTTTATCAAGGCATCGGAAGCAGAGCAGAGGCCGATTATTTATCTTAGCTTTGACCGCTCCATAATTAGTCTTTTGGAACAATTGGGATCCCTGGCAGCAAATCCACTATTGACCATTCTGGATTGTTTTACCTATGGCAAAGGAGAAGGCGCTGAAATTTTTCTCGAGTTCTATGAGGAGAAAAAATCAGAATGGCCATGCCAGATTATCATGGTGGATGAACCTCGCAATGCGGATCATGTGACAGGCGCCTTTTACGGGCTGCACAAGACAATGCAAGGAGATGTCAGGTTTATTTTTGACAGTCTTACAGGTATGCAGGCGCTCTGGGGAGGCGAAGAGGAGATTATCAAATTCTATTCTCACTCCTGTCCACGGTTGTATCAGTTGAATACCATTGCTTACTGGATTGTAGAAAAAGAGGCACATTCTCAACGTTTTAAGGCACATATTAATAAAATAGCCCAAGTCGCCATTGACCTCTCTTTAAAAAGGGGCAAGACTTCCCTGTCAGTCATAAAAGCCGAAAAGCGCGATCTTGGCATACTGAATAAACCATATTTCTATTGGAATAATGGCCTTGATATTGGATTTGATTCTGAAAAAGGTATAACGAGCAGAGTCGACCTGGGGACGCGTTTAAAGGAACTTCGTACCAAAAGAGGCTTTTCCCAAACCGAACTGGCAAGACTTATCGGTGTAACCCCCAGTAATATTTCACAGGTAGAAAGCAACCAGATCTACCCATCTGTGCCCGCCCTTATAAAAATTGCGGAAATCCTTTCGGTTAAGGTGAGTTCATTTTTTAATGAAGTAGAGGGTCTTTCCAGGCAAGTTGTTTTCCCCGCCTCAGCAGCACTTGATGTACCGTTTCCCGGACTTCCAAAAGGAAGTATTCAGGGACAACGTATGATCCCTGTTGACCTTGATTCAAAGGCAGAACCGTACCTGATTGAAATACCGCCAAAGAAAAATCTCCCCGCCCATTTCTTTATTCATAAAGGCGAGGAGATCGGATATGTTCTATCAGGAAACTTGCAAATAAAATTGGGAAAAGAAAAGTATTCAGTTCAAAAGGGCGATATAATTTATCTGATGTCCGAGATGCCCTCTCAGTGGAATAATCCAGGACCGAATGTCGCCAGGTTGCTCTGGTTGAAGATTAAGTAGTTGTATCCCTGTGGTTAAAATTTTAGCTTTCTTTGATCCTGGAATTTTTTTTTTGGTTTTTATTCAGGCACTAAGGAGTAAAAAGAGGCCTTTCTGTGAAATTTCATCGTAAGGCCATAGGCCGGATAAACCGGAGTACTCAATTACGAATTGCTGGCATTTAAGATGTTTTAATTGAGTGTCTGATTCTTATGAATTGAGTATCTTTTTTGCGCTTTCATCGTTAACATCGGAAACATGTAAAATACCTGTTTCTTTTGCGGTCTCCCTGTTAGCAGAAAAGATATCTCCGCGCGTAAGCTGGCCCATGGAAAATTTTCTTGCCCCTGCCATTAATTGCTGCATACCGCATGCGAGTTTGTCAGCCAATGTATAGAAGGCAATGGCGCCGTATGGGATATTTTTCATCTCTTCTTTGCCTATTTTATCCTCCAGATCAAAGTATGAAGCAAAGATCTCTTTTGCGCTATTTCCGACTCTCTGCACTGTTTTGGGTAGTTCAGCCCAATGTCCGTTAACCGCTGCCTTTTTATCAGGATTGAGCGCGCCTTCAATGTTTGAACCCACAAAGCCAGGAATCATAATTGCTCTTCCCATACAAATAAGCTTTGTAAAAGGCGCGCCCAGAGCGATTGCCTTAAAAATATGGTCTTCAAGAGCAAAACCTCCGGCAAAGGACATATCTACAACATTCTGTCCTTTTGCAGCCAGTATGCTGGCGTATTCGTATGCTTTTGAATGAAGGTTAATTGACGGTACTCCCCAGCTCTGCATCATATTCCAGGGGCTCATCCCCGTGCCGCCGCCAGACCCGTCGATAGTAAGCAGGTCAAGCTTTGCCTCTGTCGCGAATTTAATAGACATGGCAAGCTCTTCCATTCCATATGATCCGGTCTTTAATGAAACCCTGTCAAAACCAAGGCTGCGGAGATATGCAACTGAACTCATGAATTCGTCATGAACCTGCTCCACTGTGTCCAGATTAGTGTTGCCCAGGCGACTGTGGCGGGCAAAGGATTTAATGGATCCGTTTTCAAATGCCCTCTGTACCTCTGGCAGAGTTGGGTCAGGATCAACCACATAGCCACGTTTTTTAAGAAAAATGGCATAGTCAAGGCTCCTTACCTGGATTTCACCGCCAATATTCTTGGCGCCCTGCCCCCATTTTAATTCTATAATGCATTTGTTGCCATATTTCTCAGCAACAAATTCCGCAACGCCATTGCGAGTATCTTCAACATTAAGCTGGACAATTATTGCACCATAGCCATCGTAGTAACGGAGATAGCCGTCTATACGTCTCTCCAGCTCAGGAGCGCTCTTGATTTTGCCTTTTTTGGTTTTGTCGGGCGATATTTCAGATTCACGATCGACTCCAACTACGTTTTCCCCAATAACAACAGGAATTCCAACAAGTGCGCCGCCAATAGCAAAGGAATCCCAATATTTTGCGGCGATAAATGTAGAGCCAAGGGCCCCGGTCATAAGTGGCATACGGACTTTGGTTTTTATTTTATGTCCAAATTCAGTCTCAAGACCTACATTGGGAAAGATACAATCATCAGGATTATTGCTTAAACCCTCGTTCAGACCGTTAGCGCCATAAGCGTATCCCTGAATCCTGAGAGAGTTATAGGATACCCCTACATGCGTTGTATTATCAGCGCCTGCTGTTGAGATGCCAAAGCTTCTGGGATATAATAGTTTGCGGCCAACAAGGCTGGACAGCCAGGTCTCACATTTGCCCTGGCAATCTGCCCTGCAAAGTGTGCAAAGGCTACTCTCGGTCGGATTTCCTCTGTTGGTGGTTCCAAGCACATCATTGTTTTTTGAAAATCGCATTTAAATTCTCCTTAAATTAATATAATGCTGGCTCGCAGGAGTCAGGGCCGGAAATATATCCCAGGCTCCTGTAAGCAGTTATAAAACACAAAAAAAGCGTCCTCCCTAAACCAGGGAAAAGACGCCTTTGTCTTTGCTTTTTTTAAAAAATCACGCGCCATTGCGTAATTTATAGTAAAACTAATAAAATTTAATTAATATTAGTATATGTAATTGTCAAGGTATTTTGTTGAAAATTTCGGATTAAAATACTTTGGCCGCTGCATTATTCAATAAAAAATCATAAACTGATTACCGTGAACTGTTAGAAAAAAATGTACTCCGTTCAAACGGGATACCAAAATTGATGAACTCATAAAGAGATTTTGGGCATGGGGTTGGTACGAAAATCAGGTATGTTTTTTGAAGGAAACGTTGAACAAATACAGGCAGGATTATGTTTGAAAAATATAAGAATCTATTTAAGTTCTTCTGAAAGCAGGACTGCTTCAGCTATGTGGCTCATGGATTTACGTGTGTTCATGCTCCTTTTTTGGATCCAGCGATAAGCCTCATCCCCATTCATGTTTTGCCGACGCATAAGAATTTCTTTAGCCCGTTCCACCAGTTTACGCGTCTCAAGCTCTTCCTGGATTACTCTGGTTTTTACCATTAGCTCAGTGTTTAGTATCGCCAAAGCCGCCTGGTTGGCTACGGTCGTAATCAGGTTAATTTCTGTTTCTAAAAATTTATGAGGTTTGGAAGTGAAACAGTTAAGGACTCCAATGACTTTTCCATCTTTTACATGCAGCGGAACACTAAGCATTGATACAAGCCCAAGCTTTTGAGCCATATCTTTCTCTTTGAACAGGGGCTCATTCAAAACATCATTGACGGTGAGCGGTTGATTTTTGGTTGCCACAAAGCCTACCACACCTTCATCCATATTTAATGAACGGTCTTTTACGTAATCAGGATCAATGGCTTGAGTTGCCTTTAGTCTGATTTTTTGCGATTTTTGACTTTCGTCTATCAGCCACAGAGAACAAATTTCAACACCAGTTACCTTGGCAGTAACCATTACTATCAGTTTCAGGATATCTTCCAGATACAGATCTGAGGTAATTGCGTGACTGATCTCCATGAGGCCTTTTATGTACTTGTCATAAGTTTTCGACATTATACGTTCCATAATATAATTCCAGCCAGAAGAACAAGCTTTTTAAATAAATGTATTTTTTAGTGCCAAGTCTGTATCTTTTTTTAAAAAAAAACTACCATTTCAAGATATTTTTGTCAAATATCCAGGCCTGACCCCTTTATTCTTTTGCAAGGCATATCAAATAAGATGAATAATTAAATCAAATATGATATGTATTTTTCGTATTATATCTCAAGAGATATGGATAATAGCAAAATACCCTAAAAAGCAACAATC
>DAOWOF010000062.1 GCA_030642205.1 Desulfobacteraceae bacterium
AAATATTTCGTATGAACAAGCACGTATTATCGCACTTAAAGCTTCTCTTATTCCTATTACAAATTCGCTGTTTGCAGTAGGTTTAGTTTCGCTTCCGGGTATGATGACAGGACAAATTTTATCTGGGGTTTCGCCATTCATAGCGGCAAGATACCAGATCATGGTGATGTGTATGATATTTAGTGCTGTGGGTATTTCATCTGCACTTTTTTTGGTTTTGGTAAGGTCTAATTTTACAAGTACAGCAAACATAAATGAACTGGCATATCAGGATAGGGATGCCCTGTGAAAAAGGGACAACCTCTCTATCTTATTGTCTGAACTGTCTCCAGGCGACAAAACATCCTATGGCCAGGAGTAAGATTCCGATTCCGGTCAGCTTTAATGCCTCTGGCCAAAGCACTGAAAACCCCATACCTTTTTGAAAGATAGCATTAGTAGCGATATTAAAATGGGTAGTAGGCAAAAATCTGCCTATCTTTTCAAGGAGGGGCGCCATATTTTCCAGCGGCGTTACAATACCGGCAAGAAAAAGACCGGCAAACCATACTGCGACAGATAATAGTATTGATTGAAGCATATTTTTGCAGAAAACGCCAATCAAGATGCCAATTCCCGATGTGCCTAGCAAAAAAAGGGCCATAAAGGCATAGAAAGTAAGAGGGTTCCCCCTGCATGGCACATCAAACCAGAAGACTACAAGAAAAGAGAAGTTTGTAGCTATCAAACCAATCATAAGGGGAGCTATTGTTTTTGCTAGCAGGATTTCCCAGGTCCTGGTGGGAGTTACCATTAGCTGGTCAATCGTTCCTCTCTCTTTTTCTCTTACAAGGGCTGTAGAGGAAAGAAGAAGTCCGCCAATAAGACCTGCAATGACAATATGAAAAATCACGACATAGTAAACTCCTTCCATCTCCTGATTAAAAAGTATTCTCATACTATTATCTATATGCGGAAGCTGTTGTATTACTATCCCTTGATCTTTTAATCTTTCAATAACAATTTTTTCGTTATATGTGCTTATAATACGTTTTGCGAATCCAATTGCCTGCCCTGCCTGATTAGCATCTGAGCCATCAGAGAGAATTTGTATTCTGGCTCGTTTTCCCTCTAGAATATTTCTGCTGAATTCCGGTGGGATAATCAATGCGACCTTTACTCTTCCTCCATCCAGTTTTTTTTCTATTTCTGCCATGCTGTTTACAAAACAATCCTGATCAAAATATTCATTGGATAGAAAAGAGTCTATTAAATCACGGCTCAATGCCGAGCGGTTCATATCATAAATGGCAGTAGGCAGATGCTTTACATCGACCACCCAGCAATATCCGCATAACAAAATACATGCTGTAAAATGATAAATAATAAGGCCCATTGCCACCGGATCGCGGTAGAAATGAATAAATTCTTTTTTAATCATTCCGATAATACGTCCCATTATCCTTCCCCAATACTAGATTTGTTTTTTCCTAACTATAACCGCGCATAATGAAAAAATAGCAATACAATAGACAAGAAGCGAAACCGCATCTTGCCAATAACTCATAAATCCTGTCCCTTTAAGAACTTGCGCTCTGAGAATTCCTGTGTAAAATCTTCCAGGGAAAACACAGGAATAAACCTGAAAACCTTTAGGGCTGTTATCTACAGGGACAAGAGTATCAGCAAAAATAAAGGCTGGCATAAGGGTGAATACAATGCCAAGCAACATAGCGGTAAGCTGGCTTTTTGTCAGGGTAGAGATAAAAAAACCGATTGCGACACAGGCAAAAACCATAAAAAATGTTGCGATGCTAAGGATTAAAAAATTTCCTCTGAAAGGCAAATCAAACCACCATATTCCAAGGATATTGACCAAGATAAAATCAAGGGTAAGCATAATAACATAAGGTGACATCTTGCCCGCAATATATTCATGAGAAAGAAGCGGAGACGCGAAAATTTGCTGAATAGAACCGGATTCTTTTTCACTTACAATTGCAAGGGCGGATAGAATAGGAACAAAACCAAGAATGGATAAGCTTAAAGCGCCTGTAACTGTAAATGTAAATTCCCTTAATGACTGATTGTACCAGGTTCTACCGCTAAGAGTTACAGGTTCAAGATCAATCTTTAGCCCTGCTTTATTACAATAATCAGTCGCCATTTTAACTGAATGTGTGGCGTTAATGGCGCTTAGATAATTAATAATAAAATAGGCAGTATTTGTGTCTGATCCATCAACCATGGTTTGTATTTTGGCAGGGAGGTTTTCTTTAATATCTCTGGAGAATCCGGAAGGAATTATAATCGAGCATCTTGCTTTCCCGGTTCTCAGTAGCTCTTGAGCCTGGTTATAATCTGTCATGCGATACTGGATCTTAAAATAAGAAGAGTTGTCAACATTCTCAAGATAACTCTTGCTATCTGTTGTATTATCCATGTCAAAAACAGCTATCGGAAGTTCCTTTAATTCAAAGGTAATTGTATAAGCGACCATAAAAAGCATAAATATTGGCATTCCAAGAGCGATTATCAGACTGACAGGATCCCTTATAATATGAAGGAACTCGGCTTTCATTACTATCCATATTCTGTTTATGTTCATTGCTCGCACCTGTTTGGGTCTTGGAAAAATAAAAGGCTTCAGATAACTCATTTTTAGGCTGGCTTTATCCGAATAGGAATTTATTGGCCTCAGAGTGTTTAGGCCTACAAGGTCACTTACGGTTTTAGAGACAATATATTGAGTCTACATAGCTCAATATATGGAGTTAAATCTCACAAGTTGCATTGTAGGGTTAAAGTGTTTAGATTATTTAGAGTGTTTAGAGTGTGCTGTATTTTGATGAACTTTTGTTTAAAAATTGGACAAAGAAATATTGGAGAAGAGCCTCTATATCATAGCTCAACTTTATAAAAAAAATTATCACAGATTTTATTTAATATCCAGGGATTTCTTTTCCCTTATTTTTTTGTCTCTGCAAGAGGTTCAGTTAGTAAGGGATATAAAAAACTGCGTCCAGATAGTTTAAAACTATTTAAAAAGACTGGATCAGGGTCTTCGTTTACCTCCTGCTTTCAGGGGAATAACGGAAAATGATAAAATTTTCTTTTATAAGGTTGTCATTCCTGCATGTTTTTTTATATATTATATGTTTTGTTATTATGTAAGAAGTATACGATGGTTGTATAAATTTAAGGAGTATTACAGGCCAATGCCTATTTACGAATATCAATGCCGGAACTGTCAACAATCAAGCCAGTTTCTGATCTTAAAAAAGGAAGAAGAGGATGGGATACTCTGTCCTGGATGCAGCAGTAATCAATTAAAGCGGATTATTTCCCGAGTTGCCTATCATCCATCGCAAGATGATCGTATAATGAACTTTAATCCTGATTCCCGCCAAACTGAGAGTTTTTATAGTGACTCACGAAATATAGGATTAAGCGCACAAAAACAAGCCCGTGAAATGGGAGTTGACCTCGGAAAAAGCTTTGAAGATAAATTAGAAAAATTAAGGAGTGATCCAGGCAGTATTCTGAAAGATAGTTCCATTTAAAATATTTTTAGTAAGGAGAAGAAGGCTCATATCAAATGAGTCATTCTGTTAAAAAATTATGAGGCGTAAAACAGGAGATCTGGTACTCGTTTATCAGGATAAAAAACCGGCCGTTTATGCCAGGGTAGAAAGCATTGAATTTGATGTCAAAAAGGATTGGTATCAATTAACACTATTGCTTTTATCAATCCCGGCTCAGACAGTAACATGGATTTTGAGAGAAAGCTATATTGATGGAGAATCATTTACCATGGCTGGAGTCCCTATGAAAATAGAGGAAGTTAAGGTTGATATATCCACAATTAATAAGATAGAGAAAGAACAGACGATTCAAAAGACAAAACAAGAAAAGAAAGGGACAATTATCCCTTTTAAAAAAAGCTAGGTGTTTATCCTGATACTCTCGGATAGTTTCCTGAATAAAAAAGTTACACCTCTTCAATTGCCATCCATTTCCAATATAGGACATGTTAAAATAGTCATATTTTTTCATGCTGATACAAAATCCGCCAGGAAATAGGATCTCAAGGCGGATTAATTATAATAAAAAAGTATTATTTAGTATCTGAATAAAAGCCAGAATTTTTTGTTCAAACACTATTTACACTTTGCAGGAGTTGGCGAATCTGCTGCATGGGCATGTAAATAAGTAAAAATATCAAGCAATTCTTTTTCTGATAATTTATTCCATTCTTCTTTACAGCCAAACCCTGCAAATTTTTTCTTGTCAAAAGTCCTTTTCCACTGGGCCATTGTCTTGCTGTCAGGGCTTAAAACAGGCTTTGAAGAATTAATTTCACCTCTCTTATTGCAGTCCTTATAGACTGTTCGGTATAGATATTTACCTTTACGCTTGTTGCCTTTTTTAGCAGCGAAACTTATACCTGTAGAAGTAAAAACAAAAGCAATGGCGATTAATAAAACGAATATTTTTTTATACATATTTTCTCCTTTAAATAACATGATTATAGTTCAATCAATATCCCCCGGACACTCATTGGTATATAATCAGGACTAATTATTTATGAACTTCTTATTCTTAAAAAACCAGATAACGATCAACCCTCGCGATCATCTCAGCATTTCTGGCTTGAGTCGCGAAATCCTTGAAACCGACACCTGGAACCTCTGCTTCCCTGCCATTTAGTCCATTGGCACGGAAACTGACATCACATACTGACAATCTGGCCTTGCCTGCAAGTTTCCTGAAATTGGATTTAAGTGTTAATAAAACCCCTTTTCCAGTAAAAAATATCTCAATGTCCTTACCTTTAGCATATGCGGCATTCACTATATTTATAACGTAGTCAAGGTGTTTATCAGTATTGACAAGCAAACCTAATGTCTCTGTCATAGTTTTTAACTCCATTAAAGACGATTACCACCAACAGATAACTTTATCGTGAGAAAAGATATCATCTACCAACTTGGACCAATCCAGGTCTTTATCGTATAAATTCATTAAAGTAATCTGACCTTCCTGAGAAATGGCCTTTGTCAGGTCCATAACCGTATTTCCCTGCTTGCTTCTTAATAGATGTAATTCTTTTTCCATACTTTTCCTCTAAAATGGAATGATGACATCCGCATCTTTCAGCTTAACAGCCACATCATCCAAGCTTATATTTTGAAAGCCATGTTTTTCCACGTTAACCATATTATTTGAAAAACGCTCGCCTTCCATCTCATCCAGAAATCCCATATTATCGCTATAGGCCTCATCCATATTAATAACAGGATGATTAAGCACGAACATCTGAACGGAAGCAGCCTCAAGCAATAAACCAAGGCTGGTGCGCAGGCCTTCATATTGCTGGTTTGGATCTTTGATAAGAACTGCAATTTTCTTCAATTTTGATTACCCCCTTTTAATAAAGAATCTGGTATAACCAGCAGGATCATCAAGCATCCCCAAAAACTGATTGCCTTGCTTGTTGCCAAATTCAGGAAGATCCTTTTTGGATCCCGGATCGGAACCAATAATCTCAAGCACCGCTCCCGCGTTCATTACCTTTAAAATTTTTTTAGTCTTTAACAAGGGCATAGGACAAGTTAATCCCCGTGTATCCAGAATTTCATCAGCCTTGATATTTTCTATATCAGTTGTCATGTCTTTCTCCTGATTTTGTCTTCATTGAATATGGATTTTTATTATTCTATTAGAAGCTATTTTTAAAAAATTACAAATTTTTCACTCTTTTCATTCCAGAGCGCAATAAAAACCCAACCGATTAAGATTAATACGAAAAAGGGGACTGCGATATACCAGGATACAATATCCGGAAGAAAAATCCCCGTGCCAAGCTTATCGATCAAGCCACTCTTTTTTAGTAATGATAAAACTAAAGAGTTAGTAATGGCAAAGGCGATAAATGTTACTGCTAATTTAGTATGGCCTTCGCCCAGCCTCCATAAAGTACTACTGGCACATCCACCAGCTAAAAGCATGCCAATGCCAAAAATAACTCCACCTGTCAAGCTGCCAATCCAAAAAGGATGGTATACGCCCATAGTATCAGGTTGAAGATAATTCCACTTAATGACCGCGGAACCAAATCCATAGATCATCAGGCTCATGGCAACAACCCATACCATTTCAGACTCGCCTGTCATCAATGGGCAGCGAAAGGCCCTGACAAAACAGAATCGGGAACGATGCATTATCAATCCAATCAAAAGACCAAAAAAAAGCAACCCGCCCAGTTCGGTTTTATCAAGAAAGGAATATATATAAAAACCTGCAACTATAAGCAGAAGGATGAGGCCTCCTAAATATGGCTGAATTATGGACCAGTCAAACTTGTCTTTTTGGCTTTCAGGCTGTTGGAAAACAGCTTTTTGCGGAAGATGTTCCATTTCCCACAAAAGATATTTCAATCCCAAATAGGCCCCAATGCCAAGTCCGATCATCATGGCAAATCCACCAATTGAAAAAACGCCTATGGCAGAATAAAAACCGCCCACATTACAACCTCCTGCCAGAGCTGCTCCGGCCCCCATGAATATCCCGCCTGCCAAACCTTTAAGATACTCCATTGCAGGCGCGCGTCTGATCTTAAATTGATTAGAGATCAGGGCTGAGGCAAGGGCTCCCAAAAAAAGGCCTAAATTAACTATAACCACAGGATGCAACAGAGGCGCTACAGGTTTTATACAAGAAGCACCTGTCAAAAAAAAGAACCAGTCCCCCAGATTACGATATCCGGCGGCAATCCCCCATGGGCTGCTCCAAAGAAAAATCATTAGGGCCATAAAAGCAATCAGGATACCTGCCAGCCAGGTTGGCCAATTTTCTTTAAAAAAGCCAGAATAAGCTTTATTTAGTTCTTCTTTTATACTTCCACAAAAGGTTTCAGACCCCATTTAATTCCTTGATAATCAATGATGATAACTGAGTCAAAAAGCGCAAAGCACATTTTGACTCAGTTTGTAAAAAGTTTTTCCTTCACCGCCTGTATATCAGAGGAAGCAAATTAATACCTGATAGTAGCTGAAACATAAATGTTCCACACTTTATCAATTACCGGAAAAAGGGCGTCAAGAGCAGAAAGTTCATCTATCTTGACAGGCGCACCCATGGGATTTCCACTGCCTGTATACTCATAATCATAATACTGACCACCAATCTTTACAAAAAAGTTGTCATCAACAATTGGTTGAATATAGTACGCCTCATAGACACTTCCCCTTGTAGCGAGCTTGCTTGCCACAAGAGAGTCTTCAGCGCCAGTCATATTAATCCAGTACTTTGAACCCCAGTTATACTCAAGACCCAAAGAGCCGTCATACGGCATCGGAATAACTGTGCCTGCATAGATACTATAACCATCATGAGACTCCAAAACTCCATTGGAGCTCACAACACTGCTTCCTAATAAATTATAAAATGGATTCTCTGATACTTTTTCAGGATCGGTACGACTCATTGAAGGCGCAAAGAACAGGCCAATATCTCCTATTGATGTGGGGATAGATGTCTTCCCCAGGAGAGTAATCATATCCATATCGCCTATATTTGTAACAGCTTCCATTCTGCTGATCCAGGCTCCACGGTTGACAGTAAAACTATAGGTTCCATCAGATTCCAAAAATGGAATAAAAGGCATAAGCATAGTTCCAACAAAACCATCAGTAAGGTCCCATGCATGGGCATAATTCATGATAAGGCTGGTTGTATCATCATCGTATAAAGTTGAGATAAAACCACCAAAGTTCACATCATCCACATTATGCTGACCATTTAAGGAAAAACTGTTTCCCCAGTCACTCTCAAAGCCTATGCCATAGCAAAGCTTAAAAGCCGCGCCGGGAACACCTGTGAGATCTTCCAGATCCAGATTGAAAGAAAATCCGTCAAACTGCCAATTAATAATAGTAGCTACCGGCGATCCGCCTACCAGGCTATTATTCCCAAATTCAAGAGGAGTACCTTCTGTGGCAGGCCTTCTTCCTATCGATAAATTTATCGGAATAGAAGCAATCTGGTTTTTATAGTTAAAATAAGCCCGTTCCACATGAACTGTATCTCCATGAGGAAGAGCAGTAGTATTTCCGTCAAGGGTAATATCTCCAAATGTTCCGGTATTAAATTTGACACCCGAGCTGTCGCCAAAGACCTTATACATGGCAAGCCGACCCGTAAAACTTAGTTGATCATTAACTTTGGCTTTAAGATTAAGCCTGAAACGATTAGTGTAGATAACATCATTATCAGCCGTATATTTATCAACCGGTATATAAATACCGGACATTATTCCGAACATTTGATTAATTACAGACTTTGGAGCCCCGTTAAAGCCACCTATTAAGGGCATAACCATCCCCTGGATGGCTTCAGGAGTCATCATGGCCTGAAGCGCGTCTGGGGATAGAGTAGACATCATCCCTGATAACTGTGTCCATCCTGCGGGATTATACTCTCCGAAAAACCCATCCATCAGCCACTGGGGAGCACGGCTTACATCAGAATATCGCAGTGAACTTGCCTGGGTTCGCAACTCAAAACCAAGAGAAAGCTTATCCGTGGCAGTATGCAGCTCCGCCTGACTCAGCCTGTCGTCCAACTCAATTATTTCCTCATCTTTTTCAATCCGTTTGCTTTCTAGCTGATCAAGTTTATCCTGCATCGTCTGCATTTGTTTATTCATATCCAGGATCTGCTTTTTCAACACATCAATATCATCTTTAGCCAAAGCTGATCCGGAGCAAATGAAAATCGATAAAAACATTAGCCCCAGCAGTTTTAACAATCTTCCTTTCCACCTGGTAAAACAGTCTTTCATCATTTCCTCCTTAATATATTAAACTTTAAATATTGTGCTATTTTTCACTTGACAAAGGTAAGAACGATCAAACATCTTCAGATGTCATCCTACGACCAAGAAAAAAGCTATCAATAGTTAGAATTTACCAGACACAAGCAATAATAATGCCAACTCAAAACAATATACATGAGACCATATGTCTATCTATATTTAAAAAAAAGAAAACATAACAATTTCACGAAATTATATATCCAACTAGTTTGTATCCTTTATAAAGCCCTTTTTTCTATTTTAGCATCAGGCCAACGCCTATACCTCATAATATAGCAAGCTATTCCAACACTTATAATTCGCCTGTTTCCTTAGCTTAAAACAAGCTACTGATTCCATTTCAAACACCAGTTATAATTATAAAAATGTTTTTAAAATAAATATTATGAAATAGATTATATATATTGAAAGAATATGAAATATAAAGGAAAGGGGAAAAACAGCTAACCTACAGCTTAACATATGTTAACTGTAAACAGTTGCAGGATTACAGGATAGGTAAAGACGTTTTATACCCATCAACTATATTTGAGACATAAAACATTGGGGTAGTCCTTAATGTGTAGAGGTATGTTTAACTATTTGAGGCGCCATCCCGGCATTATAGTGATGAATAAAATTCCAGACAGCGCCAATATGATTTTCTAACTCATGGTTTTTAACAGAACAAAGTCCCCCATGCCATTAAGCCGTCTGTCATTATCTGTAAATATGAGACATATACAGGCCCTGTGGTAGCGGTGCGAAAGCGCCCGCATCAAGGGCATATTCGAATTTGTTTTCATAGCAGGCTGGCCCGGGAAATACATGCTCCATTGAGCAAATATCATCTGCTGTCACCCGCATGGAAACTGTTTCAATAAGGGTGAGCAACTTGACATTAGGAAAGAGAATTGGGGATTCTGTTTACCATGGAGACCTCCTTTGTCTGTAAAGGATGATCCAGCCTGGACGGTTTTATAATGCTTGCTTAAATTTTCGATTTTTATCATTTTTGGCTTCGCATGCTTTGTACATCGACCACAATATCCTGGAGCGGCTTTCTCCGAACACGATGAGGAAGCGCCAGTTCCGCGGCTGTATCAACATCCTCTTGCAAGACCTCCTTACGACCGTGATATGCGGCCAGGGTCTTTGCCGTTTTCATTATAATAATGTCCCCGCGGTGGCCGTCCACACCCACATCCAGACAGTAAGAAGCAGCTTCATAAAGCAGGTCTCTTGAAATCATTACATCGGGATACGCCGCAATGGCTACATTAATGGCATCAGCCAGCTGCATGGAATCTGTTTCCCATTTTTCACAAAATATTTCAGGATCTTCATCAAACTGCGCCCGCCGTACCATAATAGCAACACGATCATCAGGATCTCGAATGCCTTCGATGTTGACACACAGCCC
>DAOWOF010000254.1 GCA_030642205.1 Desulfobacteraceae bacterium
TATTAGGTGCGATTTCAGAAGAAATTGCCCATGATATTCGTAATCCATTGGTCTCAATTGGCGGATTTGCCAGTAGACTTCAAAAGAAATGCCCCCAGTTGCCGGAAGGAGAAATTATTTTACGGGAGTCAAAAAAACTGGATCAGATGCTAAAAAAGATCATTAATTATTTAAAACCGATTAAATTTAGCTACCAGGAATATTCCATTAATAGGATTGTGACTGATGGTGTAACCCGTCTTGCTCCTGAAAATTCAGTACTGGGGATCGATTGTGAATTAAATCTTGATCTCAATTTACCGGATATCAAAATTGATAAGGATATTCTGACACGAATTTTTATTGATTTATTACTAATTATTGCCAGGGATACGGAAAAGGGAGGCTCCCTTAAAATAAAAACTTTTTCTACGGATGAAAATCTACATATCGAAATAAAGAATGATCGTCCCAAGGCTAAAGCCAAGGGCCCAGGACAATTTCTTATTCCATTTTATGAAAGTGGGCAGGATACCAGTATGCCTCTTTCATTTCGGTTGCTTAAAAATATGCAAGGGCTTTTATCGTATTCGCAGGAAGGCAGAGAAATGATTTCAACAATCTCTCTACCAAAGAATACTCCCTCCTTTTTGGACCACGATGGCTTTGTGGCGCCATGGTAAAAAAACAATCAACAACACTGATTTTCACAGATGCCTAAATCGACATAATCTTCCCCAATTTTTGCATAGAAAAACAGATTCAGGCCGATTTATTTTTCCCTCTAATTTTTTAGATTCCTGTATCCAAGATTTTCAGATCTATGGATTTTAAAAAAACATCAACTTTTATCGGTCAAAATATCCGGCACCCTTCAAATTCAGTTTACACTTTAATTTCTGGATTCCCTCCTCCGCTTACCTCCCGCGGAGGCGGGAATCCAGTTTCAATGTAAATAGTTAAATAATCAAATATTCTTCTGCTTTTTCAGGCTGCGGATTTGGGTGATAGGAATTCACTTGCATGCAAATCCGGCTTATGATAAAAAAGGCTAAGTACATTTGATTTTAACAGGACAGGAATGATAATACAAAATCTGATTACAGTACCGACAACAGACGAAACAGATATTATAGATATAACGTCCCCTATCTCCAACAAAATCATGGAAGCTGATTTTAAAAATGGAGCAGTTTTCCTTTTTGTTCCTGGATCCACGGCATCTCTTTCCACTATTGAATTTGAATCCGGCGTTATTAACGATCTGAAAAAGGCCATCCAGAGAATTGCCCCGGACGATATCTGGTATGAACATAATGAAAAATGGGGGGATGGAAACGGTTATGCCCATGTGCGCGCCGCTTTGCTGGGGCCATCTTTACAAATACCGGTGGCAGATGGCAAGATGTTGCTGGGGACTTGGCAACAGATAGTTTTGCTTGATTTTGATAACAGACCCCGTAAGCGGCAAGTCCTGATACAATTTTTTAATTAATACCCATCCACTAATGACTTGCTTTTTTAACATATTCAATATATTCCTGCGATCTATAATTTTCAAGGTCATCAAATTCCATACAACTGATCAATTCCGACTAACCCTTAATTGATATTTAATGTGAAAAAAAAGATTTCTTTCCCGGACCATAACTTAATACAAACCCTTTGCGGTGAACATAGTGCCAATCTGCATCTTATCGAAAAAGAAATACACATTTCCATTCATTTGAGAGGCAATATCCTGTTTCTGGAGGGAAGAGATTGGGAGGTCGAATTGGCTGAAAAAGTGTTGACGCAGCTATATGACCTCTTAAAGTCCAATTATCCAATTTATGCTAATGATATTAATTTTGCCATCAGGATTCTGAGTGGCAATCCAGAGGCAAAGTTGAAAAAGATTTTTCAGGATCAGGTGCTGATTTCTTCTCCCAAAAAAGTAATCGTGCCAAAAACTATTAATCAAAAATACTATGTGGATTGTATCCGGAATTTTGATATCGTCTTTGGAATCGGACCAGCTGGAACGGGAAAGACCTATCTCTCTATGGCAATGGCCATATCTGCCTTGATAAAAAAGGAAGTTAGCCGGGTTGTTTTAACCAGGCCGGCAGTTGAGGCAGGGGAACGGCTTGGTTTTTTACCTGGAGATCTCTATGAAAAGATAAACCCCTATCTCAGACCATTATATGATGCCCTTCATGAGATGATTGATTTTGATAAGGCTGACAGTCTGCTCCAGCAAGGAATGATAGAAGTGGCTCCTTTGGCCTTTATGCGTGGCAGGACATTAAATGATGCCTTTGTGATTTTAGATGAAGCCCAGAACACCACTTATGAACAAATGAAGATGTTTTTAACCAGGATTGGATTTAACTCCAAGGCCGTTATTACAGGAGATATAACTCAGACAGATCTGCCCCGGGACAAAACTTCGGGACTTATTGAAGCTAGACGAATATTAAAAGATATTAAAGGGATCCAGTTTGTTCATTTTTTAAGAGATGATATTGTTCGGCATCCATTGGTTCAGAAAATAATTGATGCTTATGACAAATCGGAGGGCAGGAACTACTCCGATTCTATAAATTTGAAAATAGAATCGAGGAATAATTCCGGATGCTTAAATTGAATAGATCAATAAGCTTAAAGAAAAAAAAAATCAGGGTGAGTGACAAAGAAAGCATGCCAGGAAGCATAAAAAAACCGGGGCAGCCCGAATTATTTTTTAGCCCGACCTTTATCAAGGGTTATATTCTGATCGGCCTGAGCATTATCCTTTCTATCCTCCTCTTTCCCAATATCCTTACTAATCCAAAGGTCTATCACCTGGGGGATGTAGCTGACAGGGATATCAAGGCATCTTGTGCATTTCTGGTTGAAAATAAAGAATTAACAGAAATTAACAGGGAAAAAATGCTCAAGGCAGTTTTGTCTGTCTATGATTTTGATCCTGCGGCAGGTAATATTGTTTCACGAATAAAAGAGGCCTTCAAAGAAGGCAGGCGTGTTTTAGCCTCAACCGCATTGTCATTACAAGAAATGCCAAAGGAGGATAATGAATACACCAGAGAGCTTGATTCGCTGAAAAAGAATTTCTTTAAAATCCTGAAGATTATTCCTGATAACAATCTCCTTGAAATTATGCTTAAGGATAATTTTTCATCTCAAGTAGAAAATGCTCTTATAGTATCATTGGCAAAGGTAGTTAAAAATGGTGTTGTTAGCAATAAGATGATGCTTATGGCAGAGAGTGGAAAAGGTATTATTGCACATAATATTATCACTGAAAATGAAAAAAGAGTGATCAACCTGGATTTATTTTATGACCTCACAGCTGCAAAAAAAATAATTAAAGATCAACTTGTAAAGATGTCGTCGGATAATATATTGCCCGAAGTGCAAAAGGCCTCCTTAAA
>DAOWOF010000272.1 GCA_030642205.1 Desulfobacteraceae bacterium
CGCGCTGGAAATTTCCAGCATATTGAAACAATATCAGGATCATGGACTCCCTGTTCACTATTTAAGCTGTGATATTGCCGATCAGGGGGCAGTCGCCTCTTTGATAAAACATATCAGACAAAATATTGGCCCTATATCAGGTGTTATTCATGGCGCTGGACTTAATATTCCCAGACCAATAAATCAGGTTTCGCCTGAAGATGCTTTCAAGGAAATTGCTCCAAAAGTAATGGGAGCCTTAAATCTCGCCATCTCCCTCAAAGATGCTCCTCCAAAACTCTTTGTGGGCCTTTCCTCAATCATAGGCATTATTGGAATGCCTGGCAATGGTTGGTATGGTTTTTCAAATGAAGCGCTTGATCTTATCCTGAAAAAGTTTGAAAAGGATAATCCCGCAACCCGAGCCCTTTCTGTAGCTTATACCATTTGGCAGGAAGACGGCATGGGCGTGCGTCTTAAAAGCATTGATAAATTAAAAAAGATGGGGATTGAGGCGATTTCCACCCAAGAGGGTATAATCCGGTTCATACGCCTTTTTCTAAATGATCCAGGCGCCCGTCAAATTATTGTCTCATCTCGTATTGAATCATTGGACACATGGAATCCCAAATCTCTTCCAGGGCCTCCAAACAGCCGGTATCTGGAAAAAGCAATTAAAATTACGCCAGGCGTTGAATCTATTTTCCAGGCCCATTTATCCTTATCCACTGATCCTTATCTAAAAGACCATTTATTTAATGGCTCTTATCTTTTGCCAACAGTATTTGGTCTGGAAGCAATGGCCCAGGCAGCGGCCCATGTGAGTGGCAAGCCTGCTTTTCATCGGGTCAGGATTGAAGATATACACCTGGAAAGACCTGTAACTATAGACCCTGATAATGGAGCGGATATTATTATCAAGGCCGAAGTAATGGAACAGGAACAAAAAAACCAGCCTCAAAAGATTAAAACCAAACTCCAGAAAATCCGTGGAAAGACCATTGATAATTATTTTTCAGCCATCTTTATCATTGATCTGCCAATGGAAACTAAATTGCATGAATTAAATATTCCTCATCAACCATTAAAAATTAATCCCGATATGGACCTTTATCGCCCTAATCTTTTATTCCAGGGGCCACTTTTTCAACAAATTCGCAAGATTTGGGAAATAACGAGCACAGGTACAAATGCCTGTGCCATATTTGAAAGTAATGTCCTTGGTCCAAAAGAATTTGCGCAAAAGGCCTTTGGAGATCCTGATCATCAGGGTTTTTTGCTTGGAGACCCCTTTTGCCGCGATACTCTTTTACAGTCAGCGCAACTCCTTGTTCCGGAAGGTGCCTGGCTGCCAATTGCCATTGATAGTGTAAACATTTATCAGATCTCCGGTTCCGAATCCTCATCTTTGACAATAGAAATAAAGCAGGATCTTAGGAGATCATCTAAAGAGGAGATAAAAAATCACGTAGTTGCTGTGGATCAGGATAGAAACCTAAGAGAGGAATTAAAGGGATATTCTCTTCGCTTCATTAAAGCATTGCCGAAAAACCCAAGTATCCAGGAATTAATTCTTCCAAATCAAAGAGACAGCAAGATATTAGATGATAATATTTGTAATATTTGTGAAGTAATGAAACTTGAAACACCACAAATTCATCTGGAATATATTCCTGGAATCCATGAGTTAGCAAGAGATAAGCGCCATAAAAAAGCCCTTCCGGGATTACAAAAGGCTATCTCAATGGCCATTCAAGGTCCTTTGCCGAAATTTGTAGAAGTTAAATGGCTTGATAATGGCAAGCCTGTAGTAAAAGGTCTTAAAGGTGCTAGAATCCAGGTCTCTTTAAGCCATGATGAACGTATCTTGATATGCGTTGCCGGAGAAAAATCTCAAGGCTGCGATATCGCGCCCATAACCCGAAGGACATCCGAGGGATGGAAATTCATTTTAGGTGAAAAACAGGATGACCTTATAAAAGAGCTGCTAAATAATTTTGATTCCATTAATCAGGCAGGAACCAGGATCTGGGCAACATTGGAGGCATTGCGTAAAGCCACGGGAGATGCCCCCCATAGACTGGAAATAATCAAGAAAAAGAATGAAGCGATATTATTCAGGGCGCTTACTTCCAGTGAAACGCTGCTTATTTTAACATTTATCCCAAAGCTCACATGGGGGCCGGAAAGAATATTAGCGGTTATTGTCCATGATATGGAAGATGATTTTCGCAAGACATAGCCTTGCTTTTAAAAATAAACTTGTTTTTTTAATAGTTCAGGAGAAAAAATGATAGAAATAAAATTTGACGAAGAGAAAACAAAAAGCCTGTTTTTTGCCTTTAAAAAAGATTCTATTTTGGGTAATCTGTCCTTGTCTGAACTTTTTGATCTATTGGAAATGAGCAAGATTATCCAATATGAGCCTGGAGAATATATTATTACACAGAATCACAATGATACCAACCTGTATATTTTGATTTCCGGCAGCATGGAAATTATTCATAATGGCAGACAGATTAAGACAATGGATCGGGTGGGGGAAATAATTGGTGAAATGAGTTTGATCAGCAATAATCCCAGATCTGCTTCGGTTCGGGCCCTGGATAAAGTGCAATGTCTCTCAATCGATGCCTCTTATCTGGAAAGGCCGGAGATTGGCCTGAAAAGCATTTTATACTATATTTTTTGTCAAGTCCTGGCTCGTCGATTAAGGATAGTAAACTCTGAGTTGTCTAGATGCTAATTGATTTTTTTGCTATGCCGATCATGGTCATTTTATATTTTTTCCAGCAAGGGAGATACAATCATGCTCAAAGGTAAGGCTTTTTTCTTGACTGTAAATTTGATTATTCTACTTGTTTTCCCCTTTTATTCTAATGCAGGCATTAACAGTATTGAGCTTAATGTCAACTCATCAGATGTAGAAATCAAGGTGGAGAGCGAACTGGAGAAGGTCTATACGCCTCTTTTTTTATCCGGTGGAATCCTTTACAGTGACGATGATTACAAACTGGCTAATATCAGCTGTAGTGTTAAAGAAGATGTTTTCATGCGAGGTCTGGAGTTTGGATTAGGGTTTAAATGTATGGCAGGTCAGATGAAGATAGGCTCCA
>DAOWOF010000251.1 GCA_030642205.1 Desulfobacteraceae bacterium
GTCCCTGATGATATCTGGGAATTATAAATATTATGGTTTTTAGCATTATTTTTTCTTGACAGAATTATCTTTGATAGTTAATCTTATAAAAACAATTGCATAATGTTTACTATATGAATATTGTTTAGTCTTTTCATCGTGATTCATATTTCGAATAGAAGCGTTTACTGGAATAATATATATTATCGGTATGATAGCTAAATCAAAATAATATTTTTATTCTAAAAATGTATTAACGAAATTATTTAAATTTAATATTTTAACAAAAACTGCCTATTTTTTATAGGTCCAATTTTTTAACAATTCATAAAAATCTCAAACTAATATTTTTTGTATATTAAAGATTCATTTTTCTAACCTTAACCAATCTAAAAATTAGTTCCTTATACCAACAACTATAGAGTAAAACATTAAACTCTTCTACGTTGTTATCAAACAGTTAGATAACCTCTAAAACAAGTTCAGGGTAACTTCAATCATTGGTTGTATGAAAGTCTCAGACAGGTGATGAAATGTTAAGATATCTTAACATTTTTTCTAAGTAAGAAATAGATTATACCCTCTTGATATTTAGCAACTATTCATCCAATTATACAATACCTTATTGAAAGCCAGAAAAGTTACCTGGACGTTTGATTCCTGTACCCGAGTACTGCGCTACTTATGCATCTGAGCAGTCAGTCCTTTTAAATTTCCACCACCTTACAGCTTTAGGTTCAAAGATATTTGATATCGTTTTACACGAATTTTTATATAAAAATGATGAATAGAGAAATCTTGGGCACGACCTTGTTTCCATGCTTTGTTATGCCCGTAAGGGCATGGTGTTTTTTGAGAAGTTACCAGGAATAGAATAAATATTCTTAGAGGGGAAGTATCGAATCTGGTCTACGTTTGCTATTAAAGACATCCTTAATAACAGAGATCTCCAGAGGATTTTAAAATTAAGGCCCGGAAAGGAGGTGATACCAGGAAGTTATTAAGCTGCAACCATTTTAAGGGGCTTGTTTTAAATAAAGGCTTTGTTGATCTGCAGTGTTTGTTGCAAGCAGTATAATATCTTCGAATTTCTTTATCATGCAAAAAAAGCTTCTGTTAGAATTACGAAATGACTCTGTAATCCATTTTGAATTCATGTGGATGGCTTCAGGTAAAGATTTCAATAATGCCATTTTTTAACCACCATCACTATTGTTTTTTTTCAAATAGCAAACATTCAGATGTTTTGCAAAAAACACTAAATTTCGTATTTTAATATAGATATTTTTTTGGTTTGTTAAATTTATTATTTGTCTAATCAATATCCATATAACAAAGATAGACAAGTTAAGCATGTAAATAGATTAATTAAGGAGGACTTTCAAATGGGTACAGTAGCAAAACCAGGAAGTATAAGCTTTGAAGACAGGGTAGTAAAGGAAAGACCTTTTGAGTGGGGTTTCGGCTCAACCCCAAGAATTGCCAAGATAAGAGATGGAATATGCTCCAAGTCTGCTGTGATCAAGGATTTTGTCAATATGGGAAGCGGCGAGATCACATTTAGAAACGAGGTCAGGATAGATATGGATCGCGCTTCGATTGTTACCAAATCCTATAAAGAAACAGGCGGACAGCCAATGGTTCTCAGGAGAGCAAAATCCTTTTATAAACTTTGTGATGAAATTCCAATTTTTATTCGTCCTCTGGATCTTATTGTAGGCTCTCCAAATAGTGCTCCGGATGAAGTCCGCTGGTATCCTGAAGCGGATGTCAGCTATATGCCCCAGGCCATTACTGATGGCGGTTATAAACATATGCTGACAGAAGACGAAAAAACATATCTTCTGGATGAGATATATGAATATTGGAAGGATAAAACGACTGATTATCTTACCAGGAAAATCCTGCCGGATGATGTGAAAGATTTTGTGGATATCGGATTGTTTTCGACTGGTGGCTACGCTAACCACTGGCGCTCTCCCCGCGGCCTTGTTAATCCGGATTGGACTCACCTATTAGATGAAGGACTTTCTGCCAGGATAAAGAGGATAGGAGGCTATCTTGCTAAACATAAAGAGCATTTTGCTGATGGGGACGATCCAGCAGTATATATTAAAAAATGCCATAATTGGGAAGCAATGATCATCGCTGGCAAAGCCCTAATCAGATTTTCTGAAAGGTATGCTGAATTAGCAGAGGAGCAGGCAAAGACCGAATCTGATCCTGTAAGAAAAAAAGAACTGGAGCAGATCGCTAAGACATGTCGATGGGTGCCGGCTAATCCTCCAAGGACTTTCAGGGAAGCCTTACAGAGTTACTGGATACAGGAAGTAGCATTCCGTTATCTGGAGGCCCCTAATAATGGGAATGGCGCCCATATAGATCGAATCTGGTGGAAATACTATAAAAAAGATATTGAAGAAGATATTATGACCAGAGGTCAGGCCATAGAATTAATTGAAAACTGGATGCTGAACGTAGAGGAAGTAGGAACCCATGCTGAAGCGCCTGATATTTTCACTATAGCGTCAGGAGGTCTTGTATTTTATACTACCCAGATAGGGGGGACAATAAATGGCAAAGACGCCTGCACGGATCTGACCTGCGCGATAGCAGAGGCGCTTGCCAATATAAGGACATCCCAACCACCTCTCGCCTTCCAGTATCACTCAAATATTTCTCCGGATGTAATTGACAGGATGATAGATCTTGATCGTGCTGGTTTGGGCCATCCCTCATGGTTTAACGAAACTTTGAATAAGCAGTATGCCATGATGATTGGCCATACGCCGGAAGATGCGGAGAAATCGCTTGTTGCTGGATGTCTTGTGCCCTCTATTGCCGGAAAGTCATGGAATGCCTGCGCTTTTGTTGAAATAGGCCTTTATTCATCCATGAAATCCATTGAGCTGGCTTGTTGGCAAGGAGTGGACAAGATGACAGGGATGAAGGTTGGAGCAGATACGCCTGATCCTCATACATTCAAGAGTAGCGATGATTTTTTAGAGGCAATTTGTGATCAGCAGGAATTCATGACTCGCAGGTATGCCAAATCCAATGATGTCGGTTTTCAAATCATGATAGACAATTATCAGCTGCCTGGAGCTTCCTTTGTGCTGGACGACACGTCTATGGAAGGAATTGATGTCAACGAGATGAGCCGCATACATAATAGCTGGCCTAATTTTGCGGGAGGAGAATTTGCCACCATCGCGGATTCACTGGCTGCTGTGCAAAAGCTTGTGTTTGATGAAAAGAAGGTTACCTGGGATGAATTGCTGAATGCCCTTGAAACAAACTGGGAAGGCAAAGAGGAACTAAGACAGCTCTTCCTCCAGGCCCCGAAATACGGCAATGATGATGATTACGCGGATGATTGGGCGATAAAATCTCATCGTGACATCCTGAAATCAATGGCAAAAGTAAAGGATGCCTGGGGAAGATCCTGGACATATGATGGCAGCAC
>DAOWOF010000224.1 GCA_030642205.1 Desulfobacteraceae bacterium
CTGTGGCACACTTACAGGGAATAAAAATGACTGAAGAGATCAAAACATGCAAAAGGGGTCAGGCTTTTCCTTCATATCTGATGAGCCCTTATCCACTGTAGCTCATCTTCCCCGCTTTCGGCCTTTTCTGTAAAAGGGAAAAGAAATCCCTGGATATTAAACCAGATCTGTGATAATTTTTTCCATAGAAGCATTTCCTTGAATTATAACTAATAATCTAATTAAATCAATTAGTTAAATTATAGCATGGAGGTGACTTCTAAGGATAGGGTTAAATTAACTTTATTCTATTATTTCAACATATAGACCTATCTAAAATTAACAATCCCTGATTTTGAATGCCTATTCAAAGAAATATCTTATAATGAGGAAATTAATGGGAATAGCTGATGTTTTGCTGTTAAAAACAGATAATCCAAACAACCCTTTAGCAGGACTTTTATATGTTCCAGTGCAAAAAACTTCCAAATTAATAGTCCTTTCACATGGTTTTGGTTGTTCCAAGCAGGATATGGTATCCTTGGCTCAAAAGATCTGCGATCAAGGCTATTTTGTGTTTACACCTGACCTAAGAGGTCATAAACTGGGAAACACAGGCGGCTATCTTAATTCCATTAAAGATGTTTGCGATGATCTGGAAGAAAGTATTATTTACGCCAAAAAGAAAACAGGTGCCAGTAAAGTTATCCTGGCTGGCCATTCGATGAGTGGAGGTGCCTCAGTCAAGACAGGTGCATTATGTCCTGATGTTGATGGCATAATTATAATGGCTATTGGTTTAAGACCGATTGAAGAAGATTTATCAAGGTTTACATCTCTGGTCGGTCTTATTGATAAATATGTAGATGGGCATCCAGGAATAGAATTAAGTAATCAATCACAACGCACTATGCAAAAATATATTTCACTTGTACCACCAAAACCAATCCTGGTAATCGGAGGAACACAAGACGACGTTAATACAGAGGAGAGATGCAAGGCGCTACTTGAAAGGATTAATGGACCCAAAACCCTGGCCATGGTGGAGAGTGATCATTTCAAGCTTCCAAATTACAGCGCTTCAATCATTATAGAGTGGCTTGACAAATATTTTGCCCATGAAAGCTCTTTCTGAAATGATGAAAAAGAAACATGGGGGTTCTTATATTGAATTATATAAGCCTGTTCTTATGGAGGGAAAATGGGAATAATCGGTATTGATGTGGGGTTTGGCTTTACAAAGGCAACAAATGGTAAAGAGTATATTATCTTCAAATCAATCATGGGAGATGCCACTGACATCCAATTTCAATCCACTTTTGGAGATAATACCTTTTCAAAAAATTTACATATCACCATTGATAATCAGTCTTATTTTATTGGCTCTTTGGCCGAACATCAATCGACCTACCAGCAATACACTCTTAATCAGGAAAAAATGGTCTCTGAATTTATCAAGATTCTCTCCCTGGTTGCTGCAGGTATCTGCTTTGAAGAGGGAAGTCCGCTCAATATTATTTCAGGCCTTCCAATTGATTACTTAAAAAAAGACCATAAAAAAGTTAGCCAACAATTGATTGGCCATCATAAAATTACTTATCACTGGCCCGACGGTTCTGCATTCACAAGAAAGATGTATATCAACAAGATTTATATGATTCCCCAACCCATGGGAAGTTTATTCAACCTTTTAATGGATGATGCCGGAAAAATAATTGATCCTGATTTACATCATAAAAAGGTTGGGATTCTGGATATCGGATTTCGAACCACTGATGCTATTATTGTCAATCGTTTAAAGTATCTTGAAAGGGGAAGCATTTCTATTGATATGGGCATCTCCAATGCCTTTACCTTAATTGCCAATCAACTCCGCAAAGATCATGGGATCAACATAGAATTATTTCGTTTGCATGATGCCGTTAGAAAAAATGTCATTAAAATTAGAGGCAATGAATTTAATATATCTGGCATAATTGACAATGCTTACGACCTGGTTTCCAAGTATATTGCTGATACCATCAACAGATTATGGGATAATGACTGGGATATTGATACTATTATTTTAACCGGTGGAGGCTCAATTGCCTTGGAAAAGCACCTTAAGAGCCATATTATTGGCAATGTAATTTCCATTGTAAACAGTATTGACCCACGCCTCAGCAATGTCCAGGGCTACCTTAAATATGGAAGCTATAAATGGAAAAATTCGGCCTCCGACAGCCAGTCCGATGCTGATAACAAGGCTGCGGTTACGGCAAATACCACAGATCTTTCTGATAACCAAATGACTGCAAAAGAACAAGGTTATTTCGTATCGGGAAATGTACCAGATAAATCAGAAAATAGCGTAGGCAAGGCCGAAAAAAGGAAAGTGAGCAAGTCATAATTTTTATTTTTGTGATACTCAATTAATCCACCAGGAGAATATATCCGGATTCTTTTTACCTAAAAAAACATTTTATTACTTGGGCATCTTTATTGCTTGACACATATAATGGACATCCAATGTTATCTTTCCTAAAATAGCTTTATATCCCCAATTCTTCTTGCTAATTAATGAACGCAGGGGATATAATCTTACAAAGGAGTTAAACCTAATGATGAATACAAAAAAAATATCCTATATTAGTTTATCTTTTCTAATATTTTTTTTCAGTTTTATATTCCTGTCTGCTGAATTTATAACTAATGCTGAAGCACGGGCACGAGGTGGAGGCAGGTCATTTTCAAGGTCTTCCAAATCATTTAGCAGAACTCCCAGATCTACCAGATCAACTGCCCCCAGGAAAGATCTCAACAGAAACAGCAGACGTCCAGGCGGATTCATGGGCGGCAGCTTTATGAAGGGAATGGCAGGAGGTCTCTTAGGCGGAATGCTTGGAGGAATGCTCTTCAGAGGAGTTGGGCATGGCATGGGAGGAGGCGGTATGGGAGGCGTTGGCGGAAGCGGAATAGGTCTCTTTGAAATTCTTATAATTGGAGGAATTATTTTTTTTCTTGTACGATGGTTTAGGCGTAAAAAAAAAAATAGTTCCTATCCAGGAATTCAGCAATTTGCAAATTCATCTCCTATGGCCAATGATGCGCCGCCA
Organism: Desulfobacteraceae bacterium; assembly: GCA_030642205.1. Lineage (GTDB taxonomy): Bacteria > Desulfobacterota > DSM-4660 > Desulfatiglandales > Desulfatiglandaceae > DAOWOF01. The sequence continues at coordinate 3,075 of DAOWOF010000224.1, forward strand.
CCTTTTGAAGAGGCGACTGCTCAAAATGAGGAATATTCTCCTGACTCGATTCCCGATGGTTTGGAACTAATAAAACTATCCGATCCTCAATTTGATGAAGAAACATTTAAAGAAATAGCACAAAATGTATTCTTTAAGGTTCAGGCCTCATGGATGAGAAGAGATATCGAACAAATAAAACCTCTTTTGGTTCCTGAACTTATTACTCAATGGGAAAATGACTTTGCTGAAATGAGAAAAAAAGGAGAAATTAACCGCCTCGAGAACATAGCTGTCAGAAAGGTTGAGATTGTAGATGCCTGGGTAGAGACAGGAGAAGAGCATATTACCTTGCAATTTACAGCTAATCTGCTTGACTACACTACAGATGAATCAGGCCAAATTATCTCTGGAGACCAAAACGAGCCAGTCAAATTTGATGAAAAGTGGACATTTATCCGCAATGTCGGGTCTGCCAACTGGTTTTTGGCGGCTATACAGGAATAAGTATTTTATCAGGAGGAAATCATGCCATGACAAAAAATATACAGACCTATCAAAAGAACAGTATTACTCTTGAACTGGCCAACAAATTGATTGCAGCCTCTGAAAAAAAAGCACATGAAACAGGGATACCTATGGTAACCGCGATTGTCGATGAAAGTGGCAATCTAAAAGCCTTAAGCCGCATGGATGGAGCCCCTTTATTAGCCAATAAAATTGCCCAGGACAAGGCATATACGGCTGTGGGTTTTGGAATGCCTACTGAGGAGTGGTATCCATTTATTAAGGATGATCCTCCTCTAATGGTCGGCGCGCCACATATAGACCGCATAGTTGTGTTTGGGGGAGGTATTCCTATTCAAATCAATGGAGAAATCGTGGGTGGAATTGGTGTCAGCGGTGGACATTATTCCCA
>DAOWOF010000080.1 GCA_030642205.1 Desulfobacteraceae bacterium
AAATTTTTGATCTTGCTGACTCCGATGGAGTAAACCTTATTACGGTCTATTCCCGGTACGAATTTAATGGCATCAGAGATGTCAATTATCTTTTGCAGGGTTGGCGTGGTAAATATATCCCCCTTTTTCACAGCAACAGTAATAATTATACGATTTGCACCTCCAAAATGAGCAAATTCTTCAGCGAGTGTACTGTATGGATGCTTAGGCACCAAATCTTCAAATATTGTCTTGACAGGAACATTAATGCTTCGATACGCAAAAAATATAGTGGCTAAAAGAAATAAAATCAGGATTATCAACCGACGGTTAATAATGAACTTTGCAATATGATCTATCATAATCTTTATTCTCCTTCATTAAAAGCTGAATATCTTATCTATGACCACTTATACTCTGTTAGAGGTTGTCCTAATTATTTCATGTCTTTTATCCTTTCCTCGATAGGATCAATCCGAGACCTCCACTCTTTTGGAAAATCCGGGAAGACAAGCAATTCATGCAGGAAAGATTGGACTAGATATGTTGCCCTCATGAATTTTCCAAAAAAGTCTCTCCAGAAAATAATCCCTGGCATTAAATATCAAGTCATGGATGTACTAGAGTCAAAGTTGAGGCAAAGCCCCATGTTTTACAGGCATCATTAGATATCAGCACTATACCATTGGCACCCGATATCCGGAATTTCTGATCACCAAAACTGGTAATACTTTTTAGCCATCCTAAGGTATATACGTTACTTTTAGATATATTCCAGGTTTTCCCTCTATCCTCTGAAACAAGAAAAGTTCCGTCATGACCTACTGCGTACCCTTTTTGGCCCTTGAACATGATATCAAGGGGTGTCTTATCCGTTGGAGATTCTATTTCGGTCCAGGTTTTACCACTATCACTGGTAAGTATCAGATGGCCATCCATGGCACTGGCTATACCATTGTCCCTATCAGAAAAAGAAACCGCGAAAAGTGCTCTTTCACCCAGGGGACTCTTTTGATCAATCCAGGTTTTACCGCCATCCCTGGTATGAAGAATTACACTAAATTCGCCAACTACCCAGCCTTGATTATTATCGATAAAAAATACATCCCTATAGATTCTGTCAATAGTCTCATACTGTTTTACCCATGTTTCACCATCCGCTGAGAAAAGCAGGGTACCCCACTCTCCAACGATCCACATATGATTCTTGTCCTGCACGTGAAGACTCAACAGGGTGGAATCAACAGGGCACTTTATTCTTTTCCAGGTAAGACCTCCATCTTTAGTCCTTAAAATCACTCCAAAACGGCCAATTGCCCAGCCATCCTTGTCTCCGACAAAGGCTATATCATAAAGCTCAGAGGTAATGCCCGATTCGGAAACTTTCCAATTCGACCCGCCGTCCTGGGAAAGACAAATGGTTCCTTTATTCCCAACAATAGCCATTTTATTTTCATCTATATTAACTATCTTGTAAAAATTATATAGATACAGCTTAGGGCCAAAGGGAAAGGTCACATACCGTTTCTCTGCTAAGGCAGCGCCCTTAAAAACGACAATGGACATGGTAATAAAAACTAACCAAAAAAGGATTCTGTTTCTTTTCATGATCTCTCCTAAAACCTGAATTTGTGATAAATTGTAATTATACTTTGGCAATCTAAATACGCCCGATTTCGCTCAAGGCCAATCTTTTAATGGCTTTTCAGAAAAGCTTTTGGCTGAAGTATCGGTTGCGCTTCTATCTTCTCCCTGATAATACGCGACCTAATACTTTAGACATTCACCCTGTGGCCTTGTTCATAATATTATTCTTATAAGCTCTTTAATCCTTTCTCCGATTAACTATTTCCTCCAGTTCATTGATGAATTTATTCTGTTCCTTGGCACCCCAGCCAAAATGTTTGTTAAAATAGTTCCCGAATCTATCAAATAATTTTTTAAAACCACCTTTACCTCCACTCTCAATCAGATCTCCAAGAATGACCTCAAGGTCTGTAATCTTTTCCTTTGGCAGAAAAGAGACCGCCCCGAGCTTGGCTGATTTTTCAAAGGCTTCGGGTGTCAGTGAATGGGCGGTCAACATAATCGTTACATAATCTCTGGCCACAGATTTCTTTAATAACTCAAACCCGTTCACTCCCATAATATCCAGTATGACAATATCAAAATAGCGAGACTTGATTAAGTTTGAGGCCGTTTCATAGTCAGTTGCCTTTACCACCGTACACATATCAAGCTCTTCTTCTATCGTTTCAAGGACATCTATTTCATCATCCACAGCAAGGATTACCTTATCCTGCAAGGGACTTTGTGCTGTCCTCAACAAAAGGACAGGTTTTGAGGCATGCCGCATAACCTTATCTGTGACAGATCCTATTGCCCAGTTAGTGATCCCCCCCAGACCATGTGTTGACATAATGATGAGATCAATATCTTCTTTCTCGGCATACCTGCATATTCCTATATCAGCCTTGCCTGTTTTAATCACGATTTCTACATCTACATCACTTTTTTCTATATCAGCCTTTACCTGGTCAAGATACTTTCTGGCACGTTCCTTGAGGATTTTACTTTCAGATTCTCTGTCTTCCCTTAATAAAGGCAAGATTTCTATAACCTGGAACAAGATCAATCGCCCATCCAAGGCCTTGGCCAAATTGGCTGCTGTCTGGACATTTTCTTCAGCAATCTTCGATCCATCCAACGGAAGCAAAATGTTTTTATACATCCCTTAATCTCCTTTCTAAACCTATATTTGATAACCTTGCAAAAAGTCACTCCTCGCCTTTTTACGAGGCGGGTAAGGATTACCCCTCCCCGCCATTTGAAGTTTATTCAAATGGCTTCACCCCCAAACAGGAGATTAGACGCCCTCGGTCTGGAGATAACCTTTTTACTATAGACCATCAATAGTAGAAACTCGGCTAAAATTTATATCATTAATGAATCAATAGCGATAATTTCAACCGATAATACAGATAATTTATTTTTCGGAAAGCTGTATGTTTGTTAAGGTATATGCAGAAACATCAATAAACTAAGGACGTTATAAAAACCACAGAAAGATAAATTATCTCGATAGTTATTGCTTTTTTTTTGGAAATAAATGAGTTTCGGAAAAATGAACCATTTTAACAAAATGGCTCAAATAAAAGTATATGTTGGCAGGGACTGACCGCTTATATCGCTGGATCTCCCTGTTAAATGCATAGGTATGTAGTCTTAATACAAGTAATTTTTTGATATTATAAAATAATCAGCATGATTTGACTAGTCTTAACCAAAGATAAAGCAAGTTTTATTTGTTTAAGGTCTTTTTTAGGTAAATTGCTAAATTTAATAAGGGTCATTCTTCCCCAATCTTGCTTTCAATGATTATTTACTATAATCATTTCAAAATGTAAAGAGTACATTAACAATAAAAGAAAATTATTTTTTTAAATATATATTTTAGCCTGCCAATTCAAATCCGGATATTCAATTTAAGCCATTTTTACGTCTAATGAACTCATATGCTGTGGTTATATGGTATAATATATGCAGTTTGTAATGCAGGATCTCTTATATCAAATATCCGTATTTAATTATCTAAACTTGGCCTTGGTAATCTCAGAATATACAGGATTGGTATATTCGTAAAGAGTCCATCAAACATACTGAGGAAAGGCAGGCCCATGCATGGAGATAAAATTATATGAATTTATTTTAAATAATTTCATGTTTTGATCATAAAGGAAGCTTTTGAATATGAAAGATAAGGATTCCATCAGCCAAAAAATGCGCATAAAAAAGATTAAAATCTATATCGCGCATATGCCAACACTCTCCACCACAGTAACAAAGGTAATGGAAATATGTGACAGACCTGATACATTACCAAATGATCTGAATCGTGTCATATCTCTTGATCCCGTACTTACTGGACAGGTCCTTAAATTAATCAATTCTGCCTATTATTCCTTACCCAACAAAGTAACTTCTCTCACCCGGGCAATTATTATGCTTGGCCTGAATACAGTTAAAAATCTTGCCTTAAGTTCTTCTGTTTTAAAGAGTATCGGAGGAAGGCATAAAAATCAATCTGTTTTTATGGATATCTTTTGGGCTCATTCTCTCTGCGTGGGAGTCACAGCAAAAGCTTTGGCTGCAATAAATGGAATTGCGGCTAATGAAAGAGAAGAATATTTTGTTGCCGGCCTGGTACACGATCTTGGCAAAATTCCCCTTTTAAGCAGTTACCCTGAAGAATATTTGCAAATCCTTAAATTGGGCAAGACAGAACAATTTCATCTTAAAGAGGCTGAAAAAAGCATATTTAATATTGATCATTGCCATGTGGGCAAAATAATCGCCAAGAAATGGAAACTTAACGCTGCTATCTCAGAATGTCTTGAATATCACCATTCACCACAAGATTCCTCTCCCGAAAATCGTAATCTGATAAAAACAGTCTCCCTGGCTGATATTTATTCTAATCTTTTAGAAAAAGAATTAGCAGGAAATAACCCATCTGAGGGATCTATTGAAGATGAAATATTAAATGATATGGAAGTTTCCCGGGATGTCTTAATCGATTTAAGACCAACAGTTTTGGACCAAATAGAAAAATCAAAAATTTTTTTACAGATCTAGGGGACTGGGATGAAAATAAAATTTTGGGGAGTGAGGGGGTCAATCCCATGTCCAGGCGCAAAAACCTGGAAATATGGAGGCAATACTCCCTGTATTGAACTGCGTACGAAAGATCCGGAAAGGCTCATCATAATTGATGCAGGGTCAGGTATAAGGGAATTAGGTAATTATCTCATGGCCCATGATCTTCCTAAAGGCCCTATAAAGGCAGACATCTTTTTGTCTCATACTCATTGGGATCATATTATGGGTTTTCCCTTTTTCACGCCTATTTACATCCCTGGAAACCAATTCACTGTCTATGGGCCTGTCTCTTTTGAGGATGAAACCTTGAAAGATATCATAGGAGGACAGCTGACTTACCGTTATTTTCCTATTCGACAGGACGAGTTAGCTGCAAAAATTGATTATATTGACCTTAAAGAAGGCATCATTGACCTTGGCGATGGCATTACAGTCCGGTCAACTTATCTTAATCATCCAGTGCTTTGTCTTGGTTACCGTTTTGAACATCACGGAAAGGTTTTTTGCACAGCCTATGACACTGAACCTTTTCGCAATGTTTTTTGCACAGACCCAAACGATCCTTCCTATGATGAGGGAATGGCTATTGAAGGCGATCTTGTGGCGGCAGAAGAAAACCAGAGGCTATCCGATTTCCTCTCCGGATCAGATCTTTTAGTCCATGACGCCCAATATACTCAAGAAGAATATGAGACAACCAGGCTTGGATGGGGCCATTCATCATTTGAGTATGTTATCTCTATGACCAAGGATATAAATGTCAAAAAATTAGCGCTTTTCCATCATGAACCCATGCGTAGTGATGATGAACTGGATCAATTGGCTGAAAAATATTGCGCTAAACAAGATGAAATAGAAATATTCATAGCCAAAGAAGGAATGGATATTGAAATTTGATGATATCGTAAATAGAATCTTTAAGGGCCGTTCATCCCTGAAAAACGTTTTTTACAACATCATCAGACCACAGCTATAATTCATTCCCAAAAACACCTACACTACAAACAAGACTACCACAAATACCACCATGATTTTGCGTAAGTCCCAGCCTGGGATTATTTTTCAACTGTCTTTCCCCTGGCTCTGCTTTTCCTTGTAATTGCTTATAGATCTCATAGGCCATCCTGATTCCGGATGCCCCGATGGGATGTCCGAAACATTTTAATCCTCCATCACTTTGACAGGGTATTTTCCCATCTATATCATAAAAACCATCTTCAATATCGGCGCGCGCCTTCCCGACAGGAGAAATACCAAGACTCTCATAGGTTACTAATTCGCTAATGGAAAAACAGTCATGGACCTCCATGAGATTAATTTCCTCCCTGGGATTTGTAATCTCTGCTTCCTTATATGCCTTAATACCAGGAACCCTGGTAGATTCAAAATGAACTCCGTCCCAACTTTGATGTCCAAGTCCAGTAGCCGGAGTAAGAGAAATCTGAAGAGATTTTATATAAACAGGATCAGGCCTATAATCTTTTGCCTTGCTGGCTGGCACAATAATAGCTGCTGCGGCTCCGTCACTAACACCACAGCAATCAAATAATCCAAGAGGATCCGCAATAACCGGCGCGTTCACAATCGCCTCTAAACTCGGTGCCCTGCGAAGATGCGCCCGCGGATTCAGGGCGCCGTTCTGATGGCTTTTCCAGGAGATCCTGGCAAGGATTTTTTTTCCCTCATCCCGGCTTAAACCATATTTGGCAAAGTAGGAGCTTGCAACCTGGGCAAACATTCCAGGAGCAGTTAAGTTGGGGTAATAAAATTTATTTTCTTCACCTGTACAAAGCTCTGGCAGTCCTCCAAAACCTGTATCTTTAAGCTTTTCGCAGCCAAGGGCCAATGCCATATCACAAGCTCCTGAAGCAACGGCATAACAGGCTCCTCTAATAGCCTCTGTTCCGCTGGTACAAAAATTTTCTACCCTGGTAACCGCTATATTCGGAAGTTTCAATGCCCTGCCTAAAGGTATGGCTCCACGCCCGACATTCACCTCTTCAAAACAACTGGCATACCATGCCGCTTCTATATCCCTATGATCTATGCCTGCATCTTCAGAGGCCTCCTTAAAGGCCTCGACGATAAGATCCTCAGCGCTTTTATCCCATAATTCACCAAACTTGGTACATCCCATCCCGATAATTGCAACCTTGTTTTTAATCCCACTAGCCATGTTTTAACCCTCCAAATTGACATTTTTTATCGGTACGGCCTTCCAGAAATAGGCAAATACGCTTCTTTTCTTATCTGCATATCTTCTACGAAAACTCATTTTCATCTTACTGCCAACCTTCAAATCAGCAAGATCACAATCGGTAATATCCAGGTAGAGCCTGCCACCTTCATCAAAATCTATCAAACCATAGATGGCCGGAGGAGAAATAGAATATGCCAGATTATCTCCGGTGAATGATTTTATCCTCCCGATTTTATCATGAAAAGAATATTCCTCCATCTGATCAATTACACCGCATTCAGGATTAATACAGGTACGCTGTTTTGGAAACTGCGGCGTACCACAAGCCTTACAGCGGCAACCCTGAAGAGCAGCCATGGTTTGGCCTTCTCTATTCATTACAGATAAACGCAGAGGAGGCATTTCTTCCCCCCTGATGCCAATTTCCATTGGCAGGATATCTCGATATACCAGGTATTTGGAATAATTATCCAGATCCTCCTTCAGGTTTAAGTGGCCTTTAATTCCTAATCCCGATTTTAACTTGTCTATCTCTTCGGTAACTTCAAAAAATAGCGCGTCACTGCCACTACCATAGCTAACTACCATTATCTTATCACCAGCGCTGGCCTTTTCAAGAGCAGACACTAACATCATAAGAGGCAAGGCAGCCCCTGTGTCCCCCACATTGCTCATCAAATTATCCTGAAGTTTTTCTGGGTTTATACCGATGCCCTTGCCTATTTTGGACAGTGATTTTGAGTCGGGGCAGGAGATTACAACACTAGCGAAATCATCTATCTTGAGTTGATATTTTTTCAGTAATCCTGACACTGCCTGAGGTATAATCTTGGCATATCCTTCATCTTTAATCCATCTTTCCTCCCAGCCACGAACAAAGCGGTCTTCCTGCAAACGACGATAATCGATAAAATCATGTGAAAGTGAATAGCAGCCCTTGAACTCTGCGACAACATTTTCTCTCCCAACCATTAAAGCCGCGGCGCCATCGCCAAAAGTATACTCAAAATGGCTGCCCGGTTTTCCCTGGCGTGAATCTGATGCGCATACCAGTAAATTATCAACTGAATTCATATTAACCGCTTCACAAGCAGAGATTAAAGCCGATGTCCCAGCCCTTAAACAGGCATTAAAATCAGCTGTCCTGACATCTGGTTTTAATGACAGAGCGGCAGCACAAATAGCTGAATTCAGGCGCTCTAGATAAGGAGCAGTAGTCGAGCCAAGATAAAGCCCTCCTATGGCATTCCCTTCTCTGCCATTTAAACAATCAATAGCGGCAGATACCGCCATGGTAAGGGTATCTTCATCATGGTTTGTCACAGCCTTTTCCCCCCTGGACACAGAAGCATTTCCCGAATTAAACCAGCCCATTGCCGCAAAAATAATATCACGCTTCAACCTATAATACGGGATATAGGCACCATAAGATGTAATTCCAATCATACTTTATCCTCCTTATGTTGAATTTATTAATTACAAGTTAGTAAAATTCCAAAAATACCTCTTCAAATCTTGTCTGTTAAGCAGGTCATTGCAATCCCTTATAGAATCAAAAAAAAAAATGATCAAGCTTTTTTGGAATCCTATCCATAAAATGTAGACAGGGTTTGGGTTGAAAAGGATTTGCAGTCGTAAAATGATGCTCATATTTTCTAAAAATTGGAGATTGGTTTTTACAGGAGTAGAAGAAAAAAATACGAAGTATTTCTATTTCAGCCATGAAGGCAGAATATATTGAACAAATTGATTAAGACAACGAGTTCTTCTTTGAGAAAGGAGGCTTTTTTACTTATGGGGCTCTTGAATACCCACCATGATCCAGGCCTTTTAATAGCCAGAATTGTAACCGGGATTAGAAATATTGGGATCTAACCTGATTCTTCTGGTAATTTGTAATTATACCTCTTTAGATAAATCTGATTTTGGATCTCTGCTATTTTAGCATCTGAAAGAGCCTTGAAACAAAAGTCGAGATCAACGAGGACTTTAATATGCGCCAAAGTCAAAACAGAAACATCCGTAAAAGGTAAGGATGTGGGAGGGATTGGGTAACCAGCATTCCTATAAGATTTTTGCTATGCTCAACCTATTTCTACCATTATTCTTGGCATCATATAAGGCTGCATCTACCGCATCTACTATTTGAGTCTTGGTCGTTATTTTTTTGCAAGGCTGGTAGGTCGCT
>DAOWOF010000250.1 GCA_030642205.1 Desulfobacteraceae bacterium
CCAGTTTTTTTGACTCCCGTAAAATAATTTCTCCTTCCGGCAACTGGGGGCATTTCTTTTGAAGTCTACTGGCAAATCCGCCAATTGAGACCAATGGATTACGAATATCATGGGCAATTTCTTCTGAAATCGCACCTAATAGATTCAATTTCTCCCTTTGAACCTTCGCCATTTCCAGATATATACGGTCAGAAATATCCACAAAAATCGCCTTTAAATGATCAACAGGCATCCCTTTATTAATTACAGCAGGAGAAACAGATTTAATGATACCATGAATAGAATGGCCTTCCTTATTAATTAATCGGCATTCGATTGAAAAACGTGTTCCGCTCGCCTGAAAGGCAGTATCAAATATTTTTTTAACACGTTGGAGGTCACTGGAATGAAGTCTATCTCTAAACCAATGAGGGTCTTCCATAGCATCTTCAGGAGGATAACCCAGCATTGTAAGACAGGCATTGTTAATAAATTCCAGGCTGAAATCCCTTCTCACTACCATGATTAGAGAGGGGACATCCTGAACCAGATGAAAATACCGTTGCTCAGCCAGTTTAACCTTTTCCAGAAGCTCTTGACGTTCCTGAAAACGTTGCAGGCAAAGTTTTATCTCATAGCTACTAAAAGGCTTTCGCAAAAAATCATAGGCACCGATTTTGATAGCCTGGATCGCATGTTCAAATGTCCCGTATCCTGTCATGAATATTATTTCAGTTTCAGGATGGATTTTTTTTAGTTTGCTCGCCAGATCCAGACCATTCATCCCCGGCATATTAATATCAATAAAGGCTAAACAAAATTTATTTCGTGTAAATAGATCTAAGGCAGAAACAGAATTATTACAGGTGACAGGATTATATCCCTCTTCTGCAAGAAAGGCGGCAACCCATTTGCAAATAGATGGTTCATCATCAACGACTAGAATACTATTGGCAAGGTATTCCATTTTAATCCCTAAGCTTGACGCTGATTTTTGAATAGAGTCTATCTTTGAAGAATCTTCTAAAGATATTTATTTAGCATAAGCAATCGGTCTCACTTTAGCAAGCAAAAATAAGACACATATTAATGATAATTAAATAAATTCCGAAATTGCGTTCTTTATCATATCAGCATCAAATGGCTTGTGAATGATCTTATTGACACCTGCCTTAAAGGCGGCCTCATTGTCATTGTTTTCATTCTGTGTGGTAACCATGATTATTGGCAAATCTTCTTTAGAATGCGTAAGCCGAATTTTTTCTGTCAGGTCAATTCCTGTAATATCCGGCATATTTAGATCTGTTAAAATAATATCAGGCTTTTCAGCATCCAGGGCATCAAGTGCGCTTGCCGGAAATTCAAATAGAAGAGGAGTAAATCCTAACTCATGAAGAGTGCTTTTAAAGATGTTAAGGATCATACGGGAATCATCTACAGCAAAAATCTTTATGGCATCGGACTCCTCTTTTGAAAGAATTATCTGGGAAGCATATTTTTCATAACCTTCTTTTATTAATAATTCCTTAAAATGGGCTTGGGTATCAGGATGAGCTTTAGGCATGTACACGGCTACTATTTCTTGAAAATAATCTTCTTCAACAAGGCTTAAAAAGATTTTATCAGTATTGGCATTAATAATAGCCTTAATAATCTTGTTTGTATCTTCGTCTTTGGCCTTAACTAAATTTTTTATCCCTGCCGTCAAAATTGCATCATAATTTTTTTCAATAGCTTTAGCAGCAGCAAGACTTACGCTTTCGACCGGGTCTGTTAATCCATCAGTCAGGATATATGCTCCTTTTTTCAGAGGTAACAAGGACAAAGCTTCATAAGCGGCAAAACGAATATTAGCATCCCGAGGTCCGCTATTTAATAGTTTGCGGATTGGCATAATTGCACTGGCATCACCAATATCCCCCAGGATATTCAATGAGTGGATAATCAGATCAGGATCATCATACTTCAAATTATCTGTCAACAGAGGGACAGCTTTTGTTCCAATTGTTACCATTGCATTTTTGGCAAAAGTGCGGATATGAACATAATGTGATTGAATTGATTCATTGATTTTTTCCAGGGAAAGACTATCCTGAACCTTTGAAAAGATATCTAAAATCAGCATATCTATTTCATTATCCGTTCCCATTCTTTCTGCCAGCCGATGCATAGCGGTGGGTGAAGAGATCTGGCCTAGTGACTTAACTGCTGTTGTGGTTATCTCACGATTGCCAGAATATAAATAATCGGTAAGGACATTTGTAATTGAAGCATCCCCAAGCAGACCAAGAGTATTTATACATGCAATTATAATGGACTGGTCCTCTGTCCCCAACAGGATCTCTACGATAGTATCAAGCCCCTTGATTAAGCCTATTTCTCCAGCGATTATGATATAGATCTTTTTTTCAGAACTATTTGGATTTCCAAGTAATTCTATAAAAAAATCCAGGTTACTAAGAATATTAGAGACCAGGGTCTCCTTTAAAATCGGAATTTTTTGATCCAGTTGGGGGTACTCAGAAAGCAGGAAAGCCAGTAATGGAATACTAAATGTCGAATCAGCCTGAACAATAACAAATAATAACTTTTTTTGAGTATTTTTATCAACCTTATCAATATATGAAAGAACAATTCGCGCCTTTAAAGGGTCCTTGTTTTTAATGTCATAACGTAATTCTTCAATCATATCCTGAGGATTAAGCTTTGCCATTGAAATTGCCTCATTTTAAGCATTTGGATAAAGAAAAACATAACAAGTATTTATTAGATATCGGCATTTTCATGACAAGCTAAAATATATTTTTAAATTTTATTCTGTCCAAGCATAATTGTTCCTTTAGATAATTTAGTTGGTATTGTTAAATAAGGATAGATTTAACCCTACAACGAAAGTTAGCAGTATAAGGAACTATATATTGTATATTGAAATTTTAAGTGTCGTTGCAGGGTTAAACTGTTTTTATAGTATCTACAATATATAGAACTATCCAAAATTAACAATGCCATTTTTTGCACGATTTGTCAGGCACTAGTGTCGTGTCATAAATTTTATAAACCTAATCCGTAGTATAACTGAAAAAGCGAATGGTTCCAGCCGGGTTTGTCACATCATTTGGGTAATAATCAATAGTTTCACCATTGTTGTAGGCGGCATTTTCACCCAAAAAGAAAAGGTTAATATCGGCAGGATTACCAATCAGGGAACGAGGAATGACGAATTCCGCCTGGTTACCATTTACTGCTGTTGTTATTGATTCAACAAACTCCCAACTCCAGTCATTTCCGGTACCCGTATATCTATATATAGCATTATTCTGGATCAGATAGTCAGCTCCAATGGAAAAAATGTTATAGGAATTATAACCTGTGGCTATGTCGGTATCAGTATCCAGATAGATGTTATGGCTCCAGGAAAGAGTAATGGGGCCGTCATTGCGAAAGGCTACATAAAAGTTTGTCTCATCATGAGCAATCCATCCCTCAAGCCAATCAAGA